>VBHW01000367.1 GCA_005881055.1 Chloroflexota bacterium | reverse complement strand
GACGATCGTGCGGGGATGAGCGCGAGACGACACAAGGGCGCCCATGCCCAGTGCCAACTACGAGCCTGGCTCGTGGCTGTCACGCGGATCGGGCCAACGACGAATGGTGTTCGATGCGACCAGGAATCGGCCCATCTGAGGCCCGGAGTGCGAGCCCCATTCGTATCTGTCAGAGCGCCGGCGCCGGGCGGCTCCGGCGCACGAGCCTCGTTCGTATCGGACATGGGCGCCGCGGCAAAACCAACGCGCGAATCCCGGCGTATCTCCCTCCGTCCTCGCGTTGACTGGGCGCATCGGCCGGCGTAGGCTCACCTCCGAGCGACCTCCGTCCCCGCCGCCACGCCCGCCCCGACCGCGGGCTTCGCCGGAGGAGACGCCCGCCGCCCCGATCGCGTCCCGTCGTCCATGCCGCGACGATGCCGCTCGCGGCGCTCGCCTCGACCGGAGCCGCGTGCTCCGGTGAAGCGACAGGAGGAGGTGGCTGGTGATTCCCGCGCAGTTCGAGTACGCCCGGCCGGCCAGCGTGGACGAGGTGCTCACGCTCCTTCGCGACAAGGAGGGCGAGGCCAAGGTCCTGTCTGGCGGCTACAGCCTCCTGCCCCTCATGAAGCTCCGACTCGCCCAGCCCGGCCTCCTCGTCGACCTGCGCGACGTCCGGGGTCTCGACACCATCCTCGAGACGGACGACGACCTCCGGATCGGGGCCCGGGCGACCCATCGACAGGTCCACGAGCACTCGATCGTCGCCGACCGCTACCCGTTCATCGCGGAGGTGGCGGGCGGCATCGGCGATCCCCAGGTCCGCAACTGGGGGACGATCGGGGGATCGGTCGCCCACGCCGATCCGGCGTCGGACTGGCCGGCGGCGATGCTCGCCGACGGCACGCGGATCGTCTGCCGGGGCCTCGGCGGCGAGCGCGTCGTCCCAGCACGCGAGTTCTTCCTCGGCCCGTTCTCGACCGCGATCGAGCCGACCGAGCTGCTCGTCGAGGTCCGCTTCACGCGCCGCGCCCGGAGCGTGGGTGGCGCGTACACGAAGCTCGAGCGCCGCGCCGGCGACTTCGCGACCGTCGGGGCTGCCACCGTTCTCGCCCTCACGGACGGGAGGATCGCGTCGGCAGGCATCGGCATCACCGGCGTCAACGACACCCCGTTCGCGGCGACCGAAGCAGAGGCCGCCCTCGTCGGCAAGGCGCCCTCCGAAGAGGCATTCCGTGCCGCCGGCGAGGCGGCGGCGGGCATGGCCCATCCGGTCAGCGACGTCCGCGGGTCCGCCGTCTACAAGCGGGCGATGGTCGCGGAGATGACCGTCCGCTCGCTGCGCCGCGCGGCAGACCGCGCGTTGCGGTTCGCGTAGGAGGAGGCGATCCCGTGACTACCCATCACGTCCGCGTCACCGTGAACGGCGAGGTCCGCGAGGCGGACGTCGAGCCCCGACTCCTCCTCGTCCACCTCCTCCGCGATACGTTCGGGCTCACCGGTACCCACGTCGGCTGCGACACGAGCAACTGCGGCGCCTGCACCGTCCACGTCGACGGTCGGAGCGCGAAGTCGTGCACGATGCTCGCGGTCCAGGCCGACGGCGCCGAGGTCCGCACGATCGAGGGCATGGCCGACGGCGCAACCCTCCACCAGCATGGCCTGCAGTGCGGGTTCTGTACGCCGGGGATGATCATGCAGGCGGCCTGGTTGCTGCACGAGAACCCCGCCCCGTCGGAGGTGGAGATCCGCGAGGGCATCTCGGGCAACCTGTGCCGCTGTACGGGTTACCTGAACATCGTCAAGGCAGTCCAGCAGGCCGCGGCAGAGATGCGCACGGCCAGCGAGCAGCCGGCCGAGTCGGCCGTGGCGAGCTGAGGAGGTCGGAGCCGTGACTGAGACCTACGAGGCCCAGGCACCGACCACCACCCCTGAGGTCGGAGGCATGGGCCATGCCCGGAAGCGGGTGGAGGACGCTCGGTTCGTCCGTGGCGCCGGCCAGTACATCGAGGACATCAACCTGCCCGGCCAGCTGTGGCTCGATATCGTCCGGAGCCCGTATGCGCACGCGAAGATCAAGAGCGTCGACGCGTCGGAGGCGCTGAAGGTGCCCGGCGTCGCGGCGGTGATCACCGGCAAGGACCTGGAGGGATACAACCTCGCCTGGATGCCGACGATCATGGGCGACAGGCAGATGGTTCTCGCGACCGACACGGTCCTGTTCCAGAGCCAGGAGGTCGCGGCCGTCATCGCGACGTCGCGCTACGCGGCTGCCGACGGGGTGGCCGCCGTCACGGTCGACTACGAGCCATTGCCGGTGGTCGTCGACCCGTACAAGGCCATCGAGCCCGGCGCCCCGATCCTCCGGCCGGATCGCGGCGAGGACAAGCAGACCAACCGCATCTGGCACTGGGAGTCCGGTGACCGGGACGCGACGGACGCGGCCCTCGCAGGGTCCGCGATGCGCATATCGGAGCACATGTACATCCCGCGGATCCACGTCGCGAGCATCGAGACGTGTGGCTGTGTCGCGGACTGGGATCCGGTCAACGGCCACCTGACCGTCCACATGACCTCGCAGGCCCCGCACGCCATCCGCACGGTCCTCGCGCTCGTCGCGGGCGCCGTCGGCCTCCCGATCCCGGAGCACAAGATCCGGGTCAAGACGCACGACATCGGCGGAGGGTTCGGCGGCAAGGTGCCGGTCTACCCCGGCTACATCCTTGCGGTGGCCGCCTCGTTCCTGACCGGCAAGCCGGTCAAATGGATCGAGGACCGCTCGGAGAACCTGCAGGCCGATTCGTTCGCCCGCGACTACCACATCGACGCCGAGATGGGCGTCTCGGCGGAGGGCCGGATCACCGGCCTGAAGGTGAAGACGCTGGCCGATCATGGCGCGTTCGATTCACAGGCCGCCCCGTCGAAGTTCCCGGCTGGCCTGTTCAACGTCATCACCGGCTCGTACGACTACCCGAGCGCGTTCGTGGAGGTCGACGGCGCCTATACGAACAAGCCGCCCGGGGGCGTCGCCTATCGCTGCTCGTTCCGGGTGACGGAGGCGGTCCACGCGATCGAACGGCTCGTGGACATCGCGGCCCACGAGCGCGGTGAGGACCCGGCCGAATTCCGCCTCCGGAACTTCATCCCGGCCGACAAGTTCCCGTACCGGTCACCGACCGGATGGGAGTACGACTCGGGCGATTACGGCACGGCGCTGCGCAAGGCGATGGACCTCATCGGCTATGACGACCTCCGCCGCGAGCAGGCCGAGAAGCGGGCCCGTGGCGAGCTCATGGGCATCGGCATCAGCAGCTTCACCGAGATCGTCGGGGCCGGTCCATCGCACGATTTCGACATCCTCGGGCTGAAGATGAACGACGGCGCCGAGCTGCGCGTCCATCCGACCGGCAAGGCACTCGTCCGGATCGGCAGCCAGACGCAGGGCCAGGGTCACGAGACGACGTACGCCCAGATCGTGGCCGAGGAGCTCGGCATCCCAGCGTCCGACGTCTCCGTGGAGTACGGCGACACCGACACGGCTCCCTACGGCCTGGGCACGTACGGATCGCGGTCGACGCCGGTGTCCGGCGCGGCCACCGCGATGGTCTCCCGCAAGGTCCGTGACAAGGCCCGCCTGCTTGCCGCCCACCTCCTCGAGGCGTCAGCCGACGATCTCGAGTGGACGAACGGCAAGTGGAGCGTCAAGGGCAGCCCCGACCGGTTCAAGACGATCCAGG
>VBHW01000043.1 GCA_005881055.1 Chloroflexota bacterium | reverse complement strand
TCCAGAGCGCTGTGCTGGCCGCGTTCACGATGGCATCGACCTCGAGGTCGCAGATGTCGCCGTTCCAGAGCTCGATACGGGCTGCCAAGCGTAGACCTCCTCCGTGAGCGTGCGCACGCCCACGGGCACGGCCGCCGCATGGTACACCCGGGGGAGGCGGCGAGCCATCGCGGTCACAACCTCCCACGAGATGGTGGTGCGCGCCAGCGCCAGCTCGATCGCCCCGATCGACTCCGTTCCCAGCGGTCCGCGCTGCTCGCCCAGGAGGACGAACTCGTCGTCGCCCCCGACGGGCTCGCCCGGGACGTCGGTGACGTCGGCCATGACCGCGTCCATCGCGACGGTTCCCACCAGTGGCACGCGCCGCCCGCGGACGAGGGCCGACGCCCGGTTGGAGGCGCCCCGGGGCCAGCCGTCGCCGTAGCCGAGCGGGAGCGTCGCGATGCGGGACGGCCGGCCGGTCTCGTACGACGGCCCGTAGCTGATCGCATGGCCGGCCGGCAGGTCGGCGACGCGGACCGGCCGGGCATGGAGCGACATCGCCGGCCTGAGTGCCGTCGCCGCGTCGGCGCGCTCGGGAGCCGCCACGAGCCGGTCGGGCACGATCCCGTACAGGCCGAGGCCGAGCCGCACGCTGTCCCAGGCCGGAACCGTGGCCGCGAGCAGCCCCCCGGTCGCGGCGAGGTGGCCCACGGGCCCTCCGCGCCGTGCCGACTCCTCGCGAGGGATCGGCGGCCCCGGCCGCCGAAGCGCGCCCCCGACGGCCTCCACGGCCCGCGCGAACACGTCGGCCTGCCCCGCGGATCGATCGGCGTCCTCGGGGGCGACGAGATGCGACCACACGCCGGTCAGCTCGACGCCCGGCGTGGACCGGATGCGAGCGACGATCGGGGCGAGGTCGCCGGGGTCAAGGCCGCCGCGCCCGAGGCCGGTCTCGACCTCGAGCTGGACCGCGAGCGTCGGCGCCGCCGATCGCGAGCCATCCCGCCGGGCCAGCGTCGCGAGCATCCGCTCGAGGAGCGTCGCGTCGCCGGCCGTGACCCCGAGGCCATGCCGGGCCGCCTCCGGCGCTCGCTCGGGCGGGATCGGATAGACCACGAGGATCGGGCGGCGGACGCCGGCCCCGCGCAGCTCGAGCCCCTCGTCGAGCGTCGCGACGCACAGGCCGTCGACGGCGTCTCCGCGCTCGAGCCATGTCGCGACGGGGACGGCGCCGTGACCGTACGCGTCGGCCTTCACGACCGCCTCGAGGCGCACGCCGGCCGGGAGCGCCCCGCGGGCAGTGATCGCGTTGGCCGCGATCCGATCGAGGTCGATCTCGAGCCACGCGGTCCGGGGCAGCGCCGGCAGGCCGGCAGCCCGTAGGCGCGCCTCGATCGGCTCGCTCAGGATCGCGTCCCGTCCCCGGTCGGCGTGAAGCCGAAACGGCTCCCCGAACGCCGCCGCCCCGCGATGAGCGACAAGCGCCGGCGCGCGTATGCGAGCTCGATGGGCAGGTCCGACGCGAGCAACCCGGCATCCCCCACTCGCTCGCTGACCGCCTCGCCGGCCAAGCCGTGCAGGTACACGCCGAGCTGCGCCGCGGCGAACGGGCGCAGCCCCTGGGCGAGGAGCGAGCCGATCGTCCCGGCGAGGACGTCGCCGGTGCCGCCGGTGGAAAGGGCCGGGTTGCTGAACGGCGAGACCGCCACGCTGCCGTCGGGGTCGGCGATGACGGTACGAGCGCCCTTGAGGACGACGACCTGCCGCCATTCAGCTGCGGCGGCCGAGGCGGCGGCGGCGCGGGCGTCATCGTCGGCCACGAGGTCGCCGTCGGCCGCCGGGTCGTGGCCGCTTCCCGCCCGGAGCCGGCCGAACTCGCCGACGTGGGGCGTGAGCACCGCCGGCCGGGGGGCGTTCGACCACCACCCATCGGTCGAGGCGAGCGCCCGGAGCGCCTCGGCGTCGAGGAGGATCGGTGCCGCGGCAGGCGCGGCGGCGGGCTCGTCGGGTGCGGCGAGGAGCTCGGCGATGAACTCGCGCGTCGCAAGCCCGGGCCGGAGCCCCGGCCCGACCACGATCGCGTCGTGGTCGTGGTCGAGGATCCGGGCGAGGGACTCCTGGGGCTCGAGCTCCTCGACGTCATCCTCGGGCAGCGCCATCGTCGTCGCCTCGACGACCTTCGCGGCGAACAGCGGCTGGAGCGATTCCGGGACGGCGAGGGTCACGAGGCCGGCCCCGGCTCGTGCGGCGGCCTGGCAGACGAGGAGGGCCGCGCCGGCGTAGTCGAGCGACCCGGCGACGACGAGCACCTTGCCGAACAGGCCCTTGTGCCCACGCTCCGGCCGCTCCGGGAGGAGCGCCGCGGCGGCATCGTCGTCGAGGACCGACCCGGAGGACGACCCGGAGGCGGCAACCGTGCCACCGGCCGATCCGGTCGCGCCCGAGGTCCGTCCGAACCCCAGGGGGCGGTCAGTCATGCGTTCGGTCAGTCATCGGCATGACGTGCCCGCTCGGCGACGTCCGCCTCGGCGGTGAGGTCGCGCAGGCGCTCGATGCGCGCGAGGATCCGCCGCTCCCGCTCCTCGAGCCGTGCCTCGATGTCCGGCGGGAAGACGTACGCGCCGCCTGTCGTGCGCACGCCGAATGCGATCGCGACGGCGAACTCGGCCTCGTGGCTGATCGATACCGCGATCCGGCCCATCCCGAGCTGCTCGGCCCGGGCGGCAGCGCGTCCGTCGAGGCGGACCGCCGGCTGGCCGGTCGGCAGCCGGGCGATCTCGATGTCCCGCCAGCCGATGCCACGGACACCGAGGCCGAGGACCTTGCTGACGGCTTCCTTGGCCGCCCAGCGGCCGGCCATCGTCTCGGGCGCGCCTCGGCCGGTGTCAGCACGCGCCTGATGAACCGCTCGCCGAATCTCTCGATGGCGGCCGCGATACGACCGACCCGGACGATATCGATGCCGACCTCTTCCGTCCCGGGCGGCACGAGCCCGGCCGGCACGCCGGGTTCCGCGACGGGCTCGGCCGTGGGCATCGGACTTACTCGACCGTCACCGACTTCGCGAGGTTGCGCGGCTGGTCGACGTCCGTTCCGCGCGCGACCGCGACGTGGTAGGCGAAGAGCTGGAGGGGGATGACCGCGAGGACCGGGCTGAGCGCCTCGTGGGTGTCGGGCACCCAGCACACCTCGTCCGCGATCCCGGCGATCTGCGGATCGCCCTCGGTCGCGACGGCGATGACATTCGCGTCCCGGGCGCGGCCCTCCATCACGTTGCTGATGAGCTTCTCGTAGACACTCGATCGGGTGACCACAGCGACGAGCGGGCACTCGGCGTCGAGGAGGCTGATGGGCCCGTGCTTCAGCTCGCCGGCCGCGTAGCCCTCGGCGTGGACGTAGCTCACCTCCTTGAGCTTGAGCGCCCCCTCGAGGGCGGCCGGATACGTGTAGCCGCGGCCGACGAACATGAACCCGCGCGAATTGACGTAGCGGCGGGCGAGGTCGGGCGTCTGATCCGCCGCGTCGAGCGCGCGCTGGGCCGCGCCCGGCAGCGCCCGGAGCGCCGCTCCGATCTCGAGCTCAGAATCCTCGGCCAGGGAGCCGCGCGCCTTGGCGATCGCGGCGGCGAGCACGACGAGCGTCGTGACCTGCGTGACGAACGTCTTGCTCGCGGCGACGGCGATCTCCGGCCCGGCATGCAGGAAGACGACCGCATCCGCCTCGCGCGTGATCGCCGATCCGACCGTGTTCGTCACGGCGATGATCGGGCAGCCCCGCTCGCGGGCATGGCGGGTCGGGGCGATCGTGTCCGCGGTCTCGCCCGATTGCGTCACGGCGATGACGAGGACGTTCTCGCCGAGGGGTGGCGGGCTGTAGCGGAACTCCGAGCCGACCGTCGCCCGTGCCGGCAGCCCGGTCCAGTCCTGGAGGGCGGTCGCCCCGACGAGCGCGGCATAGTAGGCGCTCCCGCAGGCCACGAGCTCGACCCGCTCGACGGCCCGCAACGTCTCGGCGAGCGGCGCGAGCTCCTCGACGTGGATCCGGTCGTCGCGGCCGACCCGGCCGGCGATCGACTGGCGGAGCGCCTCGGGCTGCTCGTGGATCTCCTTGAGCATGAAGTGCTCGTAGCCGCCCTTCTCGGCGGCCTCGAGCGACCAGTCGATCCGCGTCTCCGCTCGCTGTCGGCGCACGCCTTCGACGTCGGTCACCTCGACACCCGTCGGGCGCAGGTCGGCGACGTCGCCCTCCTCGAGGAACACGACCCGGTCCGTGTGGGCGAGGATCGCCGCGACGTCGCTCGCGATGAAGCTCTCCTCGCCGGCGAGGCCGACAACGAGCGGCACGTCCTGGCGTGCCCCGACGAGGCGGTCGATCTCGCGCTTGTGCATGACGACGAGCGCATAGGCACCCTCGAGCCGGCGGAGGGCGCTGCGCACGGCGTCGCCGAGATCGCCCGCATACGCCTCCTCGACGAGGTGGGCGATCGCCTCCGTATCGGTGTCCGAGGTCAGGCGGTGGCCGCGTCCGGCGAGCTCGTCGCGGAGCTCCTGGAAGTTCTCGATGATCCCGTTGTGGATGACGGTGATCTCGCCGGTGCAGTCGACGTGCGGGTGGGCGTTGAGGTCGTTCGGCCGGCCGTGCGTCGCCCAGCGGGTGTGGGCGAGGCCGATCGCGGCATGGGGTGTGCGGTCGGCAATGGCCGTCTGGAGGTTCGCGAGCTTGCCGGCCTTCTTCTCGACGAAGAGGTCGCCGTCCTCGTCGACGAGCGCGATGCCCGCCGAGTCGTAGCCGCGGTATTCGAGGCGCTTGAGGCCCTCGATGAGGATCGGCCCCGCCTCGCGGGGCCCGACGTAGCCGACGATGCCGCACATGCGGAAGGGGTTCTCCCGAGGAGGCCGCGGGGGCAGCCCGGGGCCGGGCTAGTTTAAGCGCTCCCCTGCAAGGGCGGCCAAGCCGTCGGCGAGCGCGGCGACGAGCGGCTCGTCCTCGCCCTCGACCATCACGCGCAGGGCGGGCTCGGTGCCCGAGGGGCGGACCAGAACGCGTCCCGAGGGGCCGAGGCGCGATTCGGCATCCCGGATCGCCTGCTGGAGAGCCTGGTCGCCCTCCCACTGGTCGCGGTGGCGGGCGGGCACCGCCCGCTGGTGCTGGGGCAGGAGCGGGATCCGCGCGGCAAGCCCGTCGAGCGCCTCGCCGCGGGCCGCCATGACCCGCAGGACCTCGAGCGCCGTGACGATGCCGTCGCCTGACGTCGTGTGCTCGCGGACGATGACGTGGCCGCTCTTCTCGCCGCCGAGGATCGCTCCCGAGACCTGCATGCCCTCGAGGATGTACTTGTCGCCGACGGGCGTGCGGATCACCTGGCCGCCGGCGGCCTCGACGACCGCCTGGAGGCCGCCGTTCGAGAGCACCGACACGACGAGGCCGCCGTTGGGGAGGGCATGACGCTCGAGCCGCTCGAGGGCGAGGATCCCGAGGATCTGGTCGCCGTCGACGATCCGGCCTCGGGTGTCGACCGCGATGAGCCGATCGGCGTCGCCGTCGAGCGCGAACCCGACGTCCGCGCCGGCCGCGACGACGGCTCGGGCGAGGGTCCCGGGAGCGGTGGCGCCGCAGTCGACGTTGATGTTCACGCCGTCGGGGTCGTTGCAGATCACCTCGACGCGCGCGCCGGTCGCGGCGAGGATCTCGGGCGCCGTGGCCCCACCGGACCCGTTCGCGCAGTCGAGCACGACCCGGACGGCCGAGGCGATCCCGGAGGCGAGCGCGAGCCGGGATGCCCGGTACTCGTCGAGGAGTGCCCCGGCGCCGACGACGCGCCCGAGATCGGCGTTGCGCATGCCGCCGAGCTCCTCCGAGCGCCAGATGAGCGCCTCGAGCTCGTCTTCGACGTCGTCGTCGAGCTTGAGGCCGTGCTCGTCGAGCACTTTGAGCCCGTTGTCCTCGGCCGGGTTGTGCGACGCGGACACCATGATCCCGGCCGCGAAGGAGCCCTGCCCCGCGAGGAACGCGAGCGCGGGCGTCGGGACGACGCCGACCTGGTGGACGTCGACGCCGAGGCTCGTCGCACCGGCGGTGATCGCCGCGACGAACATGCCGCACGATCGCCTGGTGTCCTGGCCGAGCACGATCGACCCGCCGGGCCCGACGAGGCGGTGCGCCGTGGCCCGGCCGAGGGCGTAGGCGATGGGCGGCTTGAGGTCGACGTTTGCCACGCCGCGGATCCCGTCGGTGCCGAACAGCCGGGGCATCGGTCAGGAGGCTGCGGCGGAGGGAGAGGCCGAGGCGCCGGGACCGACGGTCACGGTGATCGTCGGCGGGCTGATCCCGGCGAGCGTGAGCCCCGCGGGCAGCGTCACGCGGAGCCTGACGGGATGGGGTCCGAAGCCCAGCCCATCGACGTCGGCGGTCACGACGAGCGTGTCGCCCTGGAGGTTGGCGAGCGCAGCCGTGGGACCGCCGAGCGTCACGAGGACCTGGTCCGTCGAGAGCGCGTAGCTCCTATCATCTCGCGCTCCGGACAGCACCGGCCCAACGTTGAAGGTCCGGGTCGCCGTCGTTGCGTTGAGCCTCACCGAAACGGCCGCACGATCGGGGCCGAGCAGCTCGACGCCGGCCGGGAGCACGAGCTCGACGCTCGACGTCACGTCGCTCGACGCCCCGGTGACCGAGACGGGCATCGTGTCGATGCGGCTGAGCAGACTGAGGGCATCGGCGTCGCCCTCGATCGAGACGACGAGCGGATCGACGCTGATAGAGGCGATCTCATAGCCGACCGCCGGGGTGCCGGTGACGACCGGGTTGATGGGCAGGGACCGGCTCTGGAGCTGGCTGCCGACGAGGATGCGGACGCGGGCGCTCGACGGCTCGAGGCGGACCTGGGGCACCGGCTCGCCCGTCCCGTCGACGGCGACGAGGTCGACCTCCTGGTCGATCGAGAGCCCGGCGGGATCGATGCGCACGTGGGCGACCGCGCCGACGACCTGGCTGACGCTCGACTGCGTGCCCGTCACGACGACCTGTGTCGGGTCGACGATCGGGTCGCGCACCTGGAGGTTCGTCGGGACGGTTCCCTTGTCGACGGTCACCGGCACGGTCTTCGTGCGGAGCGGGTCGAGGCGGACGGAGATCTGCCGCGGGGTCCAGTCGAAGGGCTGGAGCTGCGGATCGGGCGACGACACGTTGACCGGGACGACGACGTCGTGCGAGGCGTCGGGGGTCACGCCGGTGAGGTCGATCCAGGCGGTGAACGTGTCGCTCGTCACCCGGCCCGACACGTCGCGCGGCGACAGGTAGCGGATGCTCGTGACGTACTGGACCCCGCCGATGAGGATCGCCCCGCCCGGCTGGTTGCGCACCTCGACGAGCGCCTGGCCCCGCCACTCCCGGGAGTTCTGGGCGAGGACGAGCCCGACGTAGAGGAGGGTCGCGAGGCCGACGGCCGCGACCTTGAGCGGCCAGTTGTGGACGACGATCGCGAGGACCCGCCTCACGGGCGCCTCACCCGACAGCTCACCTCGAGGCCACGGTCAGCGGCTCACCTGGGCCGCGCGGCGGCGACCGCCGCCGTCTCGTCCTCGGCGTCGTGCGCCCGGGGCGCGGCGATGTTGCGACGCCGCTGTCGAACCGCCCGGCCGAGCTCTCCGAGGCGCGGGGCACGGCCGCCCGCCCAGGCCGCGCCGGGGAGCGCGGTGCGCCAGCCGAGAAAGGTGCGCCGGCCGGCGGACGGGTCGAGCAGCGCCAGGACAGCCCGGGCGAGCTGCGCCTCGGACAGGTTCCGGACGATCCGTGCGCGTTCCACGATGCTGATCTGGTGGTTCTCCTCCGAGACGACGACGACGACCGCATCGGTCTGCTCGGTGATGCCGAGAGCCGCCCGGTGGCGGGTGCCGAAGCGCTCCGTGTGGACGGTCGTCTCGGCGAGCGGCAGGAGTGCCCCGGCCGCGAGCACGGTCTCGTTGCGGATGATGACCGCGCCGTCGTGAAGGGCTGTGCGTGGAGCGAAGATCGTCTCGAGGAGGTCGACCGAGATGTCCCCGTGGATCATGACGCCCGTCTCAGCGATCTCCTCCAGCCCGGTCTCGCGCTCGAGGACGATGAGCGCCCCCTGGCCCTCGTGGGAGAGCAGCGCGGCGGCCCGGGCGACGACCTGGGCAACGCGCTCGGCAGCACGTTGCTCGGTCGGCGAGAGCAGCCACGCGAGCGACCCGACCCGACCGATCCGCTCGAGCGCGCGTCGAAGCTCGGGCTGGAAGACAACGACGAGCGCGAACAGCCCGACGACGGCTCCCGTCTGGAGGATCTGCGAGAGGAGGCGCAGCTCGAATGCCTGGGCGGCCGCGTAGACGACGAAGAGCACGCTGACGCCGATGACGAGCCTGACGGCGCGGGTCCCGCGGATGAGGCTGAACAGCCAGTAGATGAGGAGCGCGGTGATCCCGATGTCGACCAGCGTGTTGAGCCGCACCTGCTCGAGCAACGATTGGATGAGCTGCGGCATCGTGCGAAAAGTGTAGCATCGGGCCCCCGTCGCCCCGCCCCGGAGGGAGGCCGCGGATGCGGCCGTCCCCGTTCGGCGACAGTCAGGTCAGGCGCAGAGCTCGGCGAGTCGAGCGTCTCCCGGGAAGCGCTCCGCGACCATCGTGCAGAGCCGCTCGCGGGCCGAGGTGTCGCCCTCCAGGTCGATGAGCCGGGCGAGCAGGACGATCTTGTCGGCGGCCGGACCGCGCCACCCGCGGGCGAGGTACAGGTCGACCATGGCGAGGTGGAGATCCGGGTTCGCGGGCGCGAACGCGAGCGCCCGGTAGCACGCGTCGAGCCCGGCGCTCAGGCGGCCGGCGCTCGTGTGGATCCTCGCCGCCGCAAGGAGGCGATCGCGTGCCGTGGCGCTGTCGCCGACGTCGATCGCGTCTTCGGCCTCGGCGGTGAGGAGCACGATGTCCGGCTCCGGCTCCGGCTCCGGCTCCGGCTCGGGTTCGGCGACCATCGCGGCTTCGCCCGCCTCGGCCTCCGGGGAAGGGAGCGGTGAGCCATCGGCGACCCGCGCGGCGGTCGTGAGGCCCTCGCCGGCCGGAGCCTCAGGGGTGGGACCTGCTCGGCGTCCGGCAAGCGCTCGGAAGGCGCGGGCGATCGCGCCGCCGGCCTCCGGCTCCGCCGGCCCGCTTCCAAGCTCACGCGACAGCTCCTCGACGTGCCGGCGGCGCTCCTTCGACTCGGCCTGGTCGAGCGCACGGCGGGCCGTGTCGAGTGCCTCCGCAAGGCGGCCGGTCGACTGGAGAACGCCGGCGAGGACGTCGAGCGCCTCGGCCGCCTCGACCCGCCGGCCGGCCTGGACGAGGGCGTTGGCGCGGCCGGTCAGTGCCGCTTCGTCGCGTGGCGCCCGGCCGAGGGCCTCGTTGAACGCCGCGATCGCCTCCGTCGTGTCACCCGCCTTGAGGTGGACGTTGCCGAGGCTGACGAGCGGGAGGGGACGATCGGGGGCGAGCCGGGCGGCTTTGCGGTAGGCCACAACCGCGTCCGCGGGCCGGTCGCGCAACGCGGCCACGTGGCCCTCGCGGAGGGCGTCCTTGTAGCGTTCATAGAGCGAGTCGGTCATCAGGCCGGGCTCATTGTCCGCCCCGCGCGCCAGACTCATCGGGCTCGACGGGGACTTCGCCGAGCAGCTCCACGAGCAGCCCCTTCTGGGCATGCAACCGGTTCTCGGACTGCTCCCACACGAGCGACTGCGGGCCGTCGAGGACCTCGTCGGTGATCTCCTCGCCGCGATGAGCCGGCAGGCAGTGCATGACGACAGCGTCCGGGCCGGCCGCCCGCATGAGCGCCGCGTTCACCTGGAAGCCCGCGAACGCGTCGCGCCGCTCCTCGGTCTCGGCCTCCTGGCCCATGGACGTCCACGCGTCGGTATAGACGACGTCGGCCCCACGGACGACCTCGGCCGGGTCGTTCCCGAACGTGAGCCCGCCCCCGCTCTTGCTCGCGAAGGCCCGCGCGGTCGCGACGATGCGCTCGTTCGGCGCGTAGCCGGCCGGATGTGCGAGCCGCACCTCCATGCCGAACAGCGCGCCGGCCAGGCTCAGCGAGTGGTAGACGTTGTTGCCGTCGCCGACGAACGCCACGACGAGCCCCGCGAGCCGCCCGTAGCGCTCGCGGATCGTCAGGAGGTCGGCGAGCGCCTGGCAGGGGTGCTCGCGCAGCGTCAGCCCATTGATCACCGGGATCCCGGCATTGGCCGCCAGCTCCGCAACGACCTCGTGCGGCCCGGTCCGGACGACGATCGCGTCGACGAACCGCTCGAGGTTCCGGGCGACGTCGCGGACGCTCTCGCGCGCGCCGAGCACGACGTCGTTCGTGAGGTAGATCGCGTGGCCACCGAGCTGGGTCATGCCCGCCTCGAAGGTCACCCGCGTCCTCAGGCTCGGCCGCTGGAAGAGCATCGCGAGCGTCCGCCCGCCGAGTGGGAGTGAATCATGCCGGTGCTTCGTCCGAAACTCGGCCTTGAGCGCCGTCGCCCGCTCGAAGACCGCCTCGATCTCGGCCGCGCTGAAGTCCGCGATCGACAGGAGGTCGCGCCCCCGAAGAGGGCTTTCGGGGCCGCTGGTTGCGGCGGTCATGGAGATTCTCTAGCGCTTGATCCGGGCGCCAGCCGCGGCGTTACCGCTTCGTATACTGCGGAGCTTTGCGGGCTCGCTTGAGTCCGTACTTCTTGCGCTCCTTCATCCGCGGGTCGCGCGTCAGGAGTCCTGCCTGGCGAAGCGGGAGCCGGTTCGCCTCCGGATCGAGCTGGAGGAGGGCGCGGGCGATGCCGTGGCGGATCGCGCCGGCCTGGCCGGTGACGCCACCGCCCTCGACCTTGATCATCGCGTTGTAGCGGCCCTCGGTCCCGGTCACCCGGAACGGCAGGCGGACCTCGGCCTCGTTCACGGCGTTGCCGAAGTGCTCGTCGAGCGAGCGCCCGTTCACGACGATCTCGCCCTCGCCGGGCAGCAGGCGGACGCGGGCGATCGCCGTCTTGCGGCGACCCGTCCCGGAGAAGAACGCTGGCGTGGTCATCGGTGGCTCGCTCCTCGTCAGGCCAGCGGCTCGGGCCGCTGCGCCTGGTGTGGATGGTCGGCTCCGGCGTAGATCTTCAGCTTGCGCAGCTGCTGGGCGCCCAGGCGTGTGCGCGGCAGCATCCCCTTCACGGCCCGCCGCACGACCTCCTCGGGCCGGCGCTCGAGCAGGTGGCCGAGGGTCTCCTCCCGGAGGCCCTGCGGATAGCCGCTGTGGCGGACGTAGACCTTCGACTCGAGCTTGTCGCGGCTGACCGCGATGCGCTTCGCGTTGAGCACGATGACGTGGTCGCCCGAATCGAGATTGGGCGTGAAGGTCGGCTTGTGCTTCCCCTCCAGGACGCGCGCGACGCGCGACGCGAGGCGACCGAGCGTCTGGTCCGTCGCATCCACGACGAACCACTGCCGGTCGATCTCGCCTTCGCGGAGGCTGTACGTCTTCGTACTCATCACTCTCCGTGCTCTTCGGTCGTGCCCGCATGGCGCCGTCCGAGGGCGACCCTCCGCAGGCTCAGCCCGTGGGCCGGGGCCATCGCCCCGTCCAGGGCCGGCCGCCGCGCGTCCAGCGCCGCAGCGACCTCCGCCGTGCTCATCTTGCCTCGGCCGGCCTCCAGGAGGACAGCCACGATCCGCCGGACCATGCCGCGGAGGAAGGCGTCGGCCGCGACGTCGATCGTCACGAGCGACCCCGCCCGCCGCACCCGGACCCAATGGAGGGTCCGGACCGGCCCGCGGTCCGCGGCCCCGAATGCCGAGAAGTCGTGCCGGCCCACGAGGGCCTGCCCGGCGCTCGCCATCGCGGCGACATCGAGCGGGACTCGCACCCCGAGCGCCTGGCGCTCGCGGAGCGGGCTGCGCGGCCCGTTCCAGACGGTGTAGCGGTACTCCCGGTACCGCGCCGCATGACGGGGATGGAACCCGGCCGGCGCACGTCGCAGTCCGTGGATTGCGAGGTCCGCCGGCAGGAGCGCGTCGAGCGCCCGGCCGAGGTCCTCCGCCGCGAGCCGCCCGTCGTAGGTGAACGCGATCACCTGGTCGCTGGCGTGCACGCCGGCATCGGTCCGGCCGGCTCCGTCGACCCGAAGCCGCCGTCCGCCCGCGAGTCGGGCGAGGGCCGCCTCGAGCTCCCCCTGGACCGTCCGGGCGCCAGGCTGGACCTGGAACCCGGCGAAGTCCGTGCCGTCGTATTCGACCCGTGCGACGTAGCGCACCGGCGCGCCCTCTCGGGCGCTTCGCTTCGTATCCCTAGTCGCGGAGCCTCGCGCCGGCATCGGCATGAGGCGTCATACGAGCTCGATCTGGACCATCTCCGCCGCGTCTCCGAGTCGCTGTCCGACCCGCACGAGACGCGTGTAGCCGGACGTCCGATCGGCGTACTTCGGCGCGATCTCGTCGAACAGCTTGTTCACGACGAGCGGCTCGTTCGGGAATTCCGCGAGGATCGCCCGCCGGGCCGTCAGGTCACCGCGCTTCGCGAGCGTGATCGCCCGCTCGACCCGACCACGCACTTCCTTGGCCTTGGCCTCGGTCGTCTGCACCTTCTCGTAGCGCAGGACGGACACCGTCAGGTTCAGGTAGAGGGCAAGGCGCGGGCCCATCTTCCGTCCCAGCTTGCGGCCGTCGATGCGGTGGGCCATGTCAGCCGGCGACCTCGTCGTCCGGGTAGGGCTCGCCGCCGAGTTCGTCGAGGACCTCGCCCTCGGTGTCGGGGACGATGAATCCCCGCATCCGGAGCCGCTCCTTCATCTCGTCGAGCGACTTCTTGCCGAAGTTGCGCATGCGCAGGAGGTCGTCGTCCGACAGCTGGAGGAGCTGGCCGACCTTGACGATGTTGTTGCGCTTCAGCGAGTTGTACGCCCGCATCGGCAGGTCGAGCTCCTCGATCGGCATGTCGAGCATGTTCGGCGGGAGGGCCGGCACCCCGCCGACGGCCCGGTCGCCCGGCAGGGCCGCCATGCCGATCGTCACGAAGTGCTGGAACTCGTCGACGAGCCGGCTCGCCGCGCGCGAGAGCGCCTCCTCGGGCGTGATCGTCCCGTCGGTCTCGATCTCGATCGTCAGCTTGTCGTGGTTCGTCTCCTGGCCGACGCGGACGCTGTCGATCCAGTAGTTCACCTTCTTCACCGGGGTGAAGATCGCGTCGACGGCGATGACGCCGATCGGCAGGGCCTCGGCCCGTTCGGCGCCGATGTAGCCCACGCCGCGCTCGACCGTGAGGTCCATCTCGATCGTCACGTCGTCCTTGTCGATCGTCATGAGCACCTGCTCGGGGTTGACGATCTCGACGTCGGCCGATTCGGCGATGTCGGCGGCCGTGACCGGGCCCGCGCCGCTCTTGATGAGCCGGAGCTGGACCGGATGGCTCGCGAAGCTCTTCAGGCGGAGCTTCTTGACGTTCAGGACGATCTGGGTGACGTCCTCCTTGACGCCCGGGATCGTCGAGAACTCCTGGTACACGTCGCGGACCTGGATCGACGTGACCGCCGCTCCCTCGAGCGACGAGAGGAGGACGCGCCGGAGGGCGTTGCCGATCGTCACGCCGTAGCCGGCCTCGAGCGGGCCGGCCTCGTACTTGGCGTAGAAGCCGGCCTCCTCGACCGGCTCGATCTGCGGGCTCTCGGGGAGTTCGATCATGATCGGGCGATTACCTCGAGTAGTACTCGACCACGAGCTGCTCGTTGAGGTCGAGCGGCATCTGGTCGCGGCGGGGAATCTCGGTGACGGTCCCGGCGAGCTTGGCGGCGTCGACCGAGAGCCACTCCGGACCCTGGTGCGACTTGAGCGTCTCCTTCGCTGTCTTGAACGGGTCGCGCGACGTGCGGGACGGGCGAACCTCGACCTGGTCGCCGGGCTTGAGCTGGAAGGATGGGATGTTGGCAGGCCGGCCGTTGACGGCGAAGTGGCCGTGGCCGACGAACTGGCGGGCCTGGGCCCGCGACGTCGCGAAGCCCATCCGGTAGACGACGTTGTCGAGCCGCAGCTCGAGCAACCGCAGGAGGTTCTCGCCGGTCATGCCGGGTCGCGCGGAGGCCGCGTCGAAGTAATTCTTGAACTGCCGCTCGAGCACCGAGTAGACACGGCGGACCTTCTGCTTCTCGCGCAGCTGGAGGCCGAACTCGCCGACCTTGCGGCGGCGGACGCCGTGCTGGCCCGGCGGCGTGGGGCGCCGCTCGAACGCGCATTTCTTCGTGTAGCAGCGGCTGCCCTTCAGGAAGAGCTTGGCGCCCTCCCTGCGGCAGAGGCGGCAGACGGATCCGGTGTATCGGGCCATGAGCTCCTGACCTGAATCAGACGCGGCGCCGCTTCGGGGCGCGGCAGCCGTTGTGCGGGATTGGCGTGACGTCGGTGATCGCGGAGACCTCGAGGCCGGCGGCCTGGAGCGAGCGGATCGCCTGCTCGCGTCCGGCTCCCGGGCCCTTCACGAACACCTCGACCTGGCGCATGCCGTGCTCCATCGCGCGCTTCGCCGCGCCGTCCGCGGAGAGGGCGGCGGCGTAGGGCGTGCTCTTGCGGGAGCCCTTGAAGCCGGCAACGCCGGCCGAGCCCCAGCTCACGACCGCACCGGACAGGTCCGTGATCGTGATGATCGTATTGTTGAACGTCGCCTGGATGTGCGCATGTCCCTGGGGGACGTTCTTGCGCTCCCGGCGTCGCTGCTTCAGTGCCCGCTTGCGTTCG
>VBHW01000366.1 GCA_005881055.1 Chloroflexota bacterium | reverse complement strand
GACCACGAGATTCGTCACCTCATGCTCCGATAGGTGCTCTTTCTGGAGCCCGTCGGTGGCACTGCGCTCGCGGACCTCGGCGAGCTCCTGGCGCCGGTCGATGTCGCGATGCTCTTCCTGTGCCTCGTGAGCCCAGTCTCGTTCCTGGGCCCCGGTGTACATCCGCCAGCTGCGCGTGTCGTCGTCGTCGGCCTTGGCCTCGTGCTCGGCCGCCTGCTTGTGCATCTCGCCGCCAGCGCCGTAGACATCGAGAACCTTTGCCACGGTCTCCTCGGCCGCAGCCTCGGTGTCGTACGTGTGCGACTCCGCGATGTCTATGGCGCCCATCGGGCTCGTGCCGGGTTCCTCGTCACCCATCTCGCGTCTCCAAAGCCTGTGGTGGGTTGGGCACGGCCATCTTAGAGCGGCCCCCGGTGCGTCCTGTCTCGATCCCCTCCGAAGCACCGCCGATACCGGTGCATGGTGATGGCACCCGGCGGTCGTATGATGGCGGGCCCGGCGGGCGCCGGGGGCAACGCGAGGAGACAGCCATGGCCGACGCAGAGAGTGGTCAGATGGTGAGCGACGAGGCCGAGGTCGTGACCGAGAACGACCCTTCCCTGCCTCCCGAGGCTCAGGAAGCTGGGTGGCCCTCCAACAACCTCGACTCCGATCCCCCGGCGCAGGAAATCTACGGCACTACCCCCTTCGAGCCGATCAACGAGGAGCAGGCGGAGTGACAAACCTCGTCCGTTTTCCTCGCTAGGGGTCGCCCGAATCAATCGGGCCCGGCGGATCGCCCGTCGGGCCCTTCTTCGTGCGTGAGATCGTGGTCGGGGCGGAGCGATTCGAACGCTCGACCTCCTGAACCCCATTCAGGTGCGCTACCAGGCTGCGCCACGCCCCGAGGCGGCGAGTCTACCACCGGACCTGCCCCCAAACGGGCGCCGAGGGCGTCGTCGATCAGGAACTGGCGCTCGGCGCGCCGAGGCGGTCGGCCCAGGCGCGGAAGTCGGCCAGCTCGTCCTTCGACTCGCGGGCGAGCAGGTCGATGAGGCAGCGTTGCACGCTCTTGCCCTCGAACAGGGCGTTGTGCACCTCGCGTGCGATCGGCATCTCGACCGCGAGCCGGTCGGCGAGGGCGATCGCCGCGTCGACCGTGTAGGCGCCCTCCGCGACGCCGGGCAGCGTGGCCTCGATGTCCGCCCAGCGGCGACCCGCCGCGAGCTCGACGCCGAGCCGATGGTTGCGCGACAGCGTCGATCCGCAGGTGGCCACGACGTCGCCGAGGCCGGCCAGCCCCGCGAACGTCATCGGGTTCGCGCCGGCCGCGATGCCGAGCCGCATCATCTCGGCCAAGCCGCGGGTGATGAGCCCCGCCTTGCCGTTGTCACCGAAGCCGAGGCCGTCGGCGGCCCCGGCGGCGATCGCGACGACGTTCTTCAGGGCGCCGCACAGCTCGACGCCGAGGATGTCGGCGTTCACGTAGAGCCGGAAGGCGCGGGAGGCCAGGCGCTCCTGGATCCGTTCTGCCAGGGCGGCATCGGTCGCGGCGACGACCGCGGAAGCCGGGAGGCCTCGTGCGATCTCGAGCGCGAGGTTCGGACCCGACAGCGCAGCGACGCGCGACGCGTCGACGTTCGCAGCCTGGGCGATCACCTCGCTCATCCGGAGGAGCGTTCCCGGCTCGAGGCCCTTGGCGACCGACAGCACGTCCGCCGATGCCGGGACCTGCGGCCCGACGCGTTCCGCCACCGCCCGAAGGTGGGTCGAGGGCACAGCGAAGATGACGAGATCCATCGCCGCTCCGACGGCAGCTGGATCGGCCGTGACCGCCACTTCGGCCGGGATCGCGATGCCGGGCAGCCGGGCGTCGTTCCGACGCTCGGTCGCGATCCGCCTGGCCGTCTCCGGCGATCGGCAGAGGAGCGTGACGGGCTCACGCCGGGCGATGCCGATCGCGAGCGTCGTACCCCATGCCCCGCTGCCGACGACCGCGACGCGGCCGGGCTGCCGAACCGTGTCGAACGCCGGGTTCACGCGGTCCGCCGCGCCCTCGTATTCCGTGCCCCGGTCCCCTTCCCCGCCACGGCCTTTCTGGCACGTCCGCCCTTGGCCGTCCGGCGGCGAGGCAGCTTGATCGCGCTGCGGTCCCGGAAGATGAGCCGGATCGGCGTGCCGAGGAACCCGAACGCGTCGCGGAGGCGGTTCTCGAGGTAGCGGCGGTAGCTGAAGTGGACCGAGCCCGCGTCGTTCGCGAAGAAGACGAACGTCGGCGGCGCCACGGCCGCCTGGGTCGCGTAGAAGATCTTCGGCCGGCGGCCCTTCACGAGCGGCGGCGTTTGCCGCTGCCCGGCCGCGACGACGAGCCGGTTGAGCTCCGCCGTCGGCACGCGGCGCCGGCGCTCGCCCCAGATGTCGATCGCCAGCTCGAGCACCCGACCCACCCGCTGGCCCGTCTTCGCGCTGATGCTGACGACCGGTGCGAAGTCGAGGAACGGCACCTCGTTCCGGATCCACTCGACGTACTGGTCGAACGTCCGGCCGAGGTCCCATTTGTTGACCGCGACGACGAGGCCGCGGCCCTCCTCGACGATGTAGCCGGCGACGTGGGCGTCCTGGGCGGTCAGGCCGTCGACCGCGTCGATGACGAGCACGGCGACGTCCGCCCTGCCGATCGCCTTGAGCGCCCGGAGCGTCGAATAGCGCTCGGCGGCCGGACCCGAAGCAACCTTGCCCCGGCGGCGGATGCCGGCCGTGTCGATGAGGACGATCTCGCTGCGTCCCCAGGCGAGGCGCGTGTCGGTCGCGTCGCGCGTCGTGCCGGGCGTCTCCGAGACGATCGCCCGGTCCTCGCCGAGCAGGGCGTTCAGGAGGCTCGACTTTCCGACGTTCGGGCGTCCGACGAAGGCGATCGCGGCGGGCGAGGTCTCCGATTCGGCGGCAATCGCGGCGTCCCAGCGCCGGCTCGCGAGAGCGGACGCGTCGTCGACGGCCTCCTCGTCGTCCTCATCGCCGTCTGCATCGAGTGTGCCCGTCTCGATCGGCGCGATCCTCCCCGCCGCCATGTCGCGCGCCCAGGCGTCGGCCTCGCGTTCGCGGTCCTTGCGGGCGATCTCCTCCGCACTCTCGGGCGGGAGCGCCCATACGAGCGCGTCGAGAAGGTCCCCAGTCCCCCTTCCGTGGGCCGCGCTGATCGGGTACGTCTCGTCCCAGCCCAGCGCGTAGAACTCGGCACCCTCGAGCTCGCGCTTCTCGTTGTCGGCCTTGTTCACCGCGACGAGCACCGGCGCCTTCGCGCGTCGGAGCAGGTTGGCGGCCTCCTCGTCGGCCGGCGTCAGTCCGGCGGCCGCGTCGACGACGAACAGGATCGCGTCGGCCTCGGCGATCGCGACCCGGGCCTGTTCCTGGACGCGCGCCTCGATCGTGTCGCCCGGCTCGATCTCGAGCCCGCCCGTGTCGACGACGACGAACCGGCGGCCGTTCCACTCCGCGTCGCCATACAGGCGATCGCGCGTCGTCCGCGCGCGATCCTCGACGATCGCCGTGCGGGAGCCAAGGATGCGATTGAACAGCGTGCTCTTGCCGACGTTCGGTCTGCCGACGACGGCAACCACCGGGAGCGCGGCCACGTCAGACTCCGCCGGCGGCGGCTGTGCGCGGTCCTGCGGCTGTCGGCAGGGACGTGGTCCTGCCCGCGGGAGTGGCGGCTTCGGCGAGCGCGGCGAGCGCGAGCCGATCGGCGTCCTTCCGGGCGCCCGGCGTGCCGGCAAGCTCGAGGACGCGGCGCGCGACGTCGCGCAGGTCCTCGATGGGGGTCGACGTGCCGCCGGTGACGCCGACGACCTCCGCCCCGTCGAACGCGGCCGGATCCTCGAGGTCGCGGACGCCTTCGATCTGCATCGCCGGGGTGCCGACGATCCCGCAGAGCCGCGTCAGCTCCTTCGTGTTCGCGCTGCT
>VBHW01000365.1 GCA_005881055.1 Chloroflexota bacterium | reverse complement strand
TTTGTGGAACTCGGGGACGGGGCGATGTGGTTCGACTTCATCGGCGCCTGCCGGCTACGCAGCCCCTTCCGCCATTGATCGAACCCCGAAGCGCCTGAAGTCGCTCGAAACTGGCCGGAAGCATCACATCGGGGAATGGGGGTTACCAGGCTCGGCGTCCACCAGTCCGGATCGGGCGCGCGCCGAGCAGAGAGCCTGGCTGGCCAAGAGGTCCGGGTCGTGCGAGCTCGCCGCGCGCCCAGCCTGGTGCCAAGCCCGAGCCGTGGCACATGAAGACCGCTGCCACGGCCCGTACCCGCCATGAGAAATCTCAACGAAGCGGTTTGGGGGGATCGCTCCAGGGCCGTGTTCACGAATCCCGTTGCATGCACGCACCGCCGGCCCGAATTGGGTTGACCTTGCGCACCGACTGAAGGACCATTGCCGCCGACCAGGGCATTGAGACGTGACGCGCGCCGGACAGACCGAGTCTTGGCCCGCCGCGGGGATTTCGGCCAGCTCACCCGGCCTCAGGCCCCTCCGCCACGCCTCCGATCGAAGGAGGACGCATGGCAGCTGCGCGTGTTCTTCGCTGGGTTGGGCCGATTCTCGTCTCTGCGGCGCTGATAGCCCTGCCACCGTCGGCTGTGGCGTCGCCTGGAGCCGCGGTCCGCGGTGGCGGCGTCGTTAGCGGACCGCTCGGGACGACCTCCCAACTCGGGTTCACCGCCACCACCTCTGGTGGCGCGTTTCTGTGTGTCATGGCTGGTCGCTCGGGTGGCTTCCCGTTCGGTCCCTGGCAGAGCGTTCAGCAGATGCATGTCCAGGGTCGCGTGACGCCCGGATCGCTCAGCGTCACGGCCGGCGTCGCGACCTTCAGCGGCACCGCCACGATCCATGTCATCGGCAAGACGTCCAGCGGCATCTTCGCGACGACGCTGTACGACGTGCCGTTCACCTCGACGCAGGCGGCCGGAGGTGCTGGCGTCGCCTGGCATCTCCTCGATGTGCCTGGTGTCGGGGCCTTTGGACCCGCAACCTTGAAGACGGGTCATATCACGATCTGGCCCTGAGCCCAGACCGATCTGACGCCGACGATTGGCTCTCTTCGGGGGTAGCGAAGGAGCGGAGATGAACCGCAAGAAGCTTGTTTGGGTTGGACTGCCCGTCCTCGCACTCGCAGCGGTGTTGCCCATGACGGTCGCAGCCGGCGGCGCAAAGCACGTCCGCTGGGACATCGTCAGTCTTGTGGGCGGGGCACCTCCCGGGCCCCTCAATCCTGGCGGGCACGCCTCTGCCATGGCTCCTGACGGAGACATGATCACCCTCACCGGAACCGGCACATTCGTGGCACCCGCTGGGAACAGCGGCGGATCAAATGCGGTGACTGGAGGAGGCACCTGGCAGACCGACACGGCCAGCGGAACCTATCAGGTGAAGGAGCTCGTCACCTTCGTGAAGGCCAACTCCCAGAGCTCGACGCCGACGTTCATCGACAACATCGGCAGCCTGACGCAACGAACGAACGGCACCGCCGTCCTGAGGATCCAATTCTCGGACGGCGACTCCGGTGTCCTCACTGTGGGCTGCCACGGGCCGGGCGCACCTCCGGGGATCATCGAAGGCATCGCAACGACCAAGGGTTTCAAGACCTACTACGAGGTCGAAGAGCCCGTTGGCGGAGTTGACGCGAACCGAACGCTCTTCCACGTTCGCTAGCTATTCCGAACGATGACCGGGAGGAGGCGCCCTGCGCCCCCTCCCGGCCTTCCGAAAGAGCGAGCACCGAAGATGCGGGCGATGAATCCGAACCTTGAACGACCTGAAGATGATGTGGGTGTTCCGGGTTCGCAACCGGCAGCGGCTATTTCTCGCCGCCAGTTTCTGGCCTCAGCCGGCGCCGCATCTGTGGTCCTCTTGTCGCCCGGAGTACTCGCCGCTTCGGCGGCCCGTGTCTGGCCGGGCCGGCCCCGAGACAGCGTCGTGATCAGATGGAACGAGGCATTCCTGCAGGGAGTCCGTGACTCGAAGCTGGGTCCACCGATGGTCGCCCATACCTGCATCTACGACGCGTGGGCTGCATACGACCACACGGCCGTCGGCACTCGCCTGGACGGCGCGCTGCGCGAGCCGCCTCCGGCACGCACCCTCGCGAACCGGACGCAGGCAATCAGCTTCGCTGCCTATCGCGCGGCGGTCGATCTATTCCCGGGAAGCGCCCGGACTGTCTTCGATCCCCTCATGCGCGACCTCGGTTACGAGATCACGGACCGCTCGACCGATGTCGCAACCCCAACTGGCGTCGGAAACGTCGCGGCTCGGGCCGTCCTCGACTTCCGCCACCGAGATGGGGCCAACCAGCTGGGCGACGAGCCGGGCGGCGCGGCGGGTGTTGCCTATTCCGACTACACGGGTTACGTCCCGCTCAACGATCCGATGGATATCCGGCGACCGTTTGATCCGGCGAGCGTCCACGACGTCAATGCCTGGCAGCCCCTGCGCTATGTGGACGGCAGCGGGAACGTCGTCACGCCACCGTTCGTCGGCGCCCAGTGGCAACGGGTGACGACATTCGCCATTGCCCCCGGGGCTTTGCGGTCCTCGACCGGGCCCGCCAGATACGGTTCAGCCGAGTTCCGTACGCAAGCGCATGACCTGCTCGAGCTAAGCGCCGGACTGACGGACGAACAGAAGATGATCGCCGAGTATTGGGCGGACGGACCGCACTCCGAGCTGCCGCCCGGACACTGGAACCTCTTCGCGCAATTCGTTGCTCGCCGCGACCACCACGGAGACCAGTCGCACGGCCTCGAGCGGGACGTCAAGCTCTTCTTCGCCTTGACGAACGCGATCTCCGACGCGGGCTGCTGCGCATGGGACAACAAGTGCGCGTTCGACTCGGTGCGCCCGATCACAGCCATTCGCACGATATTCGCCGGCGAGCCGGTGCGGGCTTGGGGTGGGCCGTACCAAGGAACGAAGCTGATCGACGGGGCGTCCTGGTTCCCTTATCAACCAACCAGCTTTCCCACGCCGCCGTTCCCCGAGTACTC
The DNA here is from genome assembly GCA_005881055.1 of Chloroflexota bacterium. Taxonomy (GTDB): domain Bacteria; phylum Chloroflexota; class Limnocylindria; order Limnocylindrales; family CSP1-4; genus C-114. Next base: position 1,163 of record VBHW01000365.1, on the reverse strand, counting down.
CTCCGGCCACAGCAACTTCAGTGCGGCCGGAGCCGAGATCCTCAGGCTCTTCACCGGCAGGGATCGCTTTGGCGGATCCGTGGCTCTTCGCGCAGGCAGCTCCAGGATCGAGCCTGGAGCGGTGCCCGTGACGGATCTGGCGCTCTTGTGGGCGACATTCTCCGATGCGGCCGATCAGGCGGGCATGTCACGCCGCTACGGTGGCATCCATTTCGAACAGGGCGACCTTGACGCGCGAGCCACGGGACGGATCGCCGCTCGCATGGCCTGGGAGAAGGCCTTGGACTACTGGGAAGGACGTTAGAAGCCAGGTAGAAGTCAGGAGGATTAGTCATGCGGAAGAAGCAGCTGGCGCTAGTGGTCGGGGGCCTGCTACTAATCAGTGCGATGGCACCCGCCGTCGCCGCTGGCCACACGTCGAAGGCGGTCTACGACTGGCACGTCGGTGACGCGCTGATCGGCTCGATCGGCTTTCCGACCAACAGTCAGGCGACGGCCAGCAATGGCGATGTGGTGACCATTGTCGGCACGGGCTCGTTCAGCGCCGACGGTAAGTGGGCCGACGGCGGGGGCACGTTCACTCATCATGTGGCGGCCACGGACGCGACGATCACCGGCACTTGGGTTGCGACCAGCCTCATCAGCTTCCAGTCCTACGGCTGCGGCGAGCTCGAGGGCTCACCGGTGCCGCCCACCGCCACCCCGGATGCGAACCCTTCCGTGCACCTCTCCGGAGCGCTGACGATCACCTGCGTCGTCGGCACCAACGTGACGCCAAGGGCGGTCGAGGGCGTGCGTGTGAACGTCTACGACGTGATCAACTTCAACAAGACGGTGCCCGAGAGCGGCGCGAACATCTTCATCCAGCAGTAGGCGGCGTCAGCCGTATCAAGTAAGACCTCCCCCGCCGGCGCGTTCGACCCTTGCTTCAACGGACTGAACGGGGTCGTACGCGCCAGGCGGGCACAGCGTGCCCGTCAAGGCCCCGGCGGATGGAATCGCGCATTTCGAGCGCGACGCTGAACCTCATGTGACATCGCAGGTGCGATCAGGATGGCTACATGAACCGCCCCACCCGCCTGCTCCCCGAGCCAGTCGTCGAAGCTGGAAGGGTCACCATCGAACACGTGGGAGGTCCGTTGAGGCGACAGCGCCGCGAGCTC
>VBHW01000355.1 GCA_005881055.1 Chloroflexota bacterium | reverse complement strand
GCGTCGCGACCGTGGCGGGCGTCGCCTTGAGGAGCGCAGTCTCGGTGATCTCCATGATGAGCAGGCTCGGGTCGAGCCCGGCCTCCTGGAGCGTGAGCCGGACGCCCTCGACGAAGCCGGGCTGCTGGATCTCGCGCGCGGAAACGTTGACGCCGAGGAACATGTCGTCCGGCGTGCGGCCCTGACGGCGCCAGCGGCCGACCTCGGAGCACGCCTCGCGGAGAACCCAGCGTCCGAGCGAGAGGATCGCGCCGTTCTCCTCCGCGATCTCGATGAACAGCCCGGGTGAGATGAGCCCGCGCTCGGGGTGCTCCCAGCGGACGAGCGCCTCGACGCCGGCCAGCGCCCCGGTCTCGAGGTCGACGATCGGCTGGTAGACGAGGCGGAGCTGCTCGAGCTCGACCGCGCGCTGGAGCTGGGCCCCGAGCTCGTGGCGCTCGCGGATCACGGCGTGCATCGCCGGGTCGAAGATCGCGAAGTTGGCCTTGCCGTTGGCCTTCGCCATGTACATCGCGACGTCGGCGTTGCGCACGAGGTCGGAGGCGCCGTCGACCGCGTCGCGCGCGCTCGCGATGCCGATGCTTACGGTGACGACGACCTGGTGCTCACCGATCGCGTACGGGACGCGGAGCTCGCGCTCGAGCCGCTCGGCCATCGCGCGCGACCGCTTGAGGTCCGGCTCGTCGTCGGTGAGGATCGCGAACTCGTCGCCGCCCAATCGGGCCACCAGATCGGTCGAGCGGACGAGGCCGCTGATCCGCTCCGTGACCGCGACGAGGAGGGAATCGCCGGCCCCGTGGCCGAGGGTGTCGTTGACGACCTTGAAGTCATCGAGGTCGATGAACAGAACCGCCGTGACGCGATCCTCGTCGACCGTGCCGCGCATCGGCTCGAGGACTTGTTCGAGGTTCTGCTGGAACGTCCGCCGGTTCGCCGCGCCCGTGAGCGAGTCGCGTTCCGCGAGGTCCTGGACGTGCTTGAGGAGCGACGCGTTGCGGAGGTTGACGGCCGCGATCGACGCGAACTGGGCCATGACCGAAGCGACCCGCCGCTCGACGCCCGCAAGCCTGCGCGAGCGATGCTCGACGACGATCGCCCCGACCGGCTCGCCGTCGGCGATCATCGGGGTCACGAGGAGGTTCCGTGCGTCGGGGAGGGCGGACGCCAGCACCGGGTCGTTGACGGGATCGAGGTGCTTGACAGCAAGGACGTCGCGGCGCTCCCACGCCCGGCGCACGATCCAGTCGGGTTCCTGGACGGAGGTCGGCACGTCGGCCGTCGATCGGGCCGCGAGCACGACGACGTTCCCGGCGGACGCGCCGAGGACGAGGCCGCGCTCGAAGCCGAATCGCTCGATGAGGCCGTCGAGGACGATCCGTGACTGCCGCACTGGATCGGCGACGTCGTCGAGCCGGGCACCGACGTCGACCATCGCCTGGAGATCGGACCGGCGCTGGCGGAGCTCCCGCTCGTTCATCGCCGAGAACGCCGAGGTGGCGAGGGCGAAGAGCCAGAACGAGGTGACGTTGAGGACCGGCATGCGGTCGAACTCGATCGCCCGTCCCGGGAGCACGTCGACCGCGGGCACGAGCATGGCCGCCTGCGCGTACAGCACGACGAAGAGGAGGAGCGAGTGCCAGAGGGCGATCTTCAAGCCCGTTCGGTATGACGCGAGGAGCGAGACCGCCACGAGGTGGAGGTACGTGAGGAAGCGGATCGGGCTCTGCGTGCCGCCGGTCACGTACATCGCCCACGCGAGGTACAGCCCGTCGAGCAGGAGGAGGCTGCTCAGCAGCGCATAGCCGAATGCGTCGCTCCGGCGGCGGACCAGCTCCGCCGCAACCGCGGTGATGAGGTAGCCGGCCGAGATCGCCGCCACCGTCGAGATCGGGGCGCCGAGCACCTCCG
>VBHW01000354.1:2454-4195 GCA_005881055.1 Chloroflexota bacterium | reverse complement strand
TCTGCCCGTGCCACCAGTCGACGTTCGACGTCCTCGACGGCGCGAAGCCGACGTTCGGACCGGCCGCTCGGCCGCTCCCGCAGCTCCCGATCGCGGAGTCCCCGGACGGGACCCTCGTCGCGCTCGACGACTTCAGCGGACCGGTCGGCCCGAGCTTCTGGGACCTCTATCGATGATCGAGCGCCTGAGGTTGCGCCGCGCCCGGCCAGCGGCGCAGCCGACCGCCCCGCAGACCGAGAAGCCGACCGAGCTCGAGCGCATCGTGACCTGGCTCGACGAGCGGACCGGCTTCGGCACGTACGCGCGGAGCGCCCTGCGCAAGGTCTTCCCGGACCACTGGTCGTTCCTCCTCGGCGAGCTCGCGCTCTTCTGCTTCGTCATCCTCGTCGCGACCGGGACGTTCCTCACGTTCTTCTACGTCCCCAGCCAGGCGCCGACCGTGTACGAGGGCTCCTACCGGCCGCTCGCGGGCGCGTCGGTCTCGAGCGCGTACGACTCGGTGCTCCGACTGAGCTTCGACGTGCGGGCCGGGTTGCTCATGCGCCAGATCCACCACTGGACGGCGCTCATCTTCCTCGGGGCGATCGTCATCCACCTGTGCCGCATCTTCTTCACCGGGGCGTTCCGGCGGCCGCGGGAGATCAACTGGCTGATCGGCTTCGGCCTGCTGACGTTCGCGATCGGGGAGGGATTCACGGGCTACTCGCTGCCCGACGACCTGCTCTCGGGCACGGGCCTGCGGATCGCGTTCTCCGTGCTGCTGAGCATCCCGTTCGCCGGCCCGAACCTCGCCTTCCTCGCCTTCGGCGGACCGTTCCCGGGGCCGGCGGTCCTGAGCCGCCTCTTCGTGCTCCACATCATGCTGCTGCCGGCGCTGCTCATCGTCGGCATCTCGGTCCACATCCTCATCATCTACATCCAGAAGCACACGCAGTACCGGCGCCCCGGCGCGACCGAATCGAACGTCATCGGCCAGCGCTTCTGGCCGAACCAGGCGCTCCGGTCGACCGGGCTCTTCCTGCTCACCGGGGCGGCTGCGACCCTCATCGGTGGGCTCGTCCAGGTGAACCCGGTATGGCTGTACGGCCCGTTCATCGCCTCCGAGGCGAGCTCGCCGGCCCAGCCCGACTGGTACCTCGGCTTCCTCGAGGGCGCCCTGCGCCTCGGGCCGAACTTCGAGCCGACCATCCTCGGCGTGACGATTCCCACGGTCTTCGTGCCGGGCATCGTCATCCCGGGCATCCTCTTCGCGGCGATCGCTCTCTGGCCGTTCCTCGAGGCGTGGCGGACGAAGGACCATGCCGAGCACCACCTCCTCGACATGCCCTGGGACGCGCCCCGGCGCAGCGCGACCGGCGTCGCGATGCTCGCGATCCTCGCGATGCTGACGATCGCCGGCGCGAACGACGTCCTCGCCACGACCTTCGACGTCCGGGTCGAGGACCTCACGAACGCCCTCCGGGTACTGACCGTCGGCGTGCCGATCGTCGCGTGGATCGTCACGTACCGGCTCCTCGTCGAGCGAGCGGGCCGCACCGAGAGACGGCCACCCGCCCCGCGGACGGTCGTCCTCCGCCGGACAGCCGCGGGCGGCTTCGACGAGGTGGAGGACGCGTGAGCCGGAAGGTCCGGGCATTGCGAGGACGAGGGGTCTCGCGTGCCGGACGCCTCGTCGCGAGTGGTCTCCTCGCCCTCGCGGCCGGCGGCTGCCTCCCGACGCCTGCGACGACGCAGGGTCGCG
>VBHW01000354.1:0-2432 GCA_005881055.1 Chloroflexota bacterium | reverse complement strand
CGTGGCCGCGGCATTGGTCGGGATCGTCGTGTGGGGGCTCGTGACGTGGTCGATCGTGCGCTACCGGGCGCCCGGGAGGGCGGACCTGCCGCCCCAGACGCACGGCCACCTCGGGCTCGAGATCACGTGGACCGCGATCCCCGTGGCGATGGTGATCGGGCTCTTCCTCCTCACGTTCCGGGCGATCGGGGCCGTGGACACGCCGCCGAGCCCGCCCGGCGTGAGCGTGAAGGTCACGGCGTTCACATGGCAGTGGCGCTTCGACTACGAGGGCTCGAACGTCTCGCTCGTCGGCCTGCCCGATCAGCCGCCGGAGATGGTCGTCCCGGTCGGCGAGACGGTCCACGTCACGCTCGTCTCGAACGACGTCGACCACGCGTTCTACGTGCCGGCGTTCCTGTTCAAGCGTGACGCGATCCCCGGCCACCCGACCGACTTCGACTTCACCGTCGACGCGCCGGGCGTCTACCCGGGCCAGTGCGCCGAGTTCTGCGGGCTCCACCACGACACGATGCGGTTCACCGTCCGTGCCGTCGATCGGGCGTCGTTCGACGCGTGGCTGGCCGCGGCCACGTCGCCGGCGCCGTCGCCAGGGGCCGCATCGCCAGTGGCCGCGTCGCCAGGGGCATCCGCCCCATGACCGCCGCGGACGTTCCCGCCCGCGGCGCGATCGCCGTTCCGACGCCACGCGGCCATCTCGGCGCGGGCCTGGCCGAGTGGCTCACGACGACCGATCACAAGCGCATCGGGATCATGTACATGACCGCGGCGTTCGGGTTCTTCCTCGTCGCGGGGCTCATGGCCCTGGTCATGCGCGCCGAGCTGACGGCGCCCGGCCTGTCCGTCGTGTCCGAGCCCACGTACAACGAGCTGTTCACGATCCACGGCACGATCATGCTGCTGCTGTTCGGCACGCCGATGGCGCTCGGGCTGGCGAACTACCTCGTGCCTCTCCAGATCGGCGCGGCCGACATGTGCTTCCCTCGGCTGAACGCGCTGTCCTTCTGGCTGTTCCTGTTCGGCGGGCTCATCGTCCCGGCCGGCTTCCTGACGATCGGCGGCGCGGCGGCGGGTGGCTGGACCGGCTATGCGCCGCTCACCGGCCCTACGTACGCGCCGGGCGTGGGCCAGGACCTGTGGATCGTCGGGCTGGGGCTCACGGGCATCGCGAGCGTCCTCGGGGCGATCAACTTCCTCGCGACGATCTACGCGCGGCGCGCGCCCGGCATGCACATGTGGCGCCTGCCGATCTTCACCTGGAACATCCTCGTGACGTCGGTGCTCATCCTGCTCGCGTTCCCGCCGCTCAACGCCGCGCTCGCGATGCTGTTCATCGACCGTCACCTCGGGGGCTCGTTCTTCGACCCGGCGGCCGGCGGCAGTGCCGTCCTGTGGCAGCACCTCTTCTGGTTCTTCGGGCACCCAGAGGTCTACATCCTCATCCTGCCGTTCTTCGGGATCGTCACCGAGATCATCCCGGTGTTCTCGCGCAAGCCGATCTTCGGCTACCGGGCGTTCGTGTTCGCGACGCTCCTCATCGCTGGGCTGTCGCTTTCGGTCTGGGCCCACCACATGTTCACGACCGGCGCGGTCTCACTGCCATTCTTCAGCCTCGCGTCGTTCGCGATCGCGGTGCCGACCGGGATCAAGTTCTTCAACTGGATCGCGACGATGTGGCGCGGCAGGCTGACGTTCCCGACCCCGATGCTCTGGTGCATCGGCTTCCTGTACACGTTCCTCATCGGCGGGATCAGCGGCGTGATGGTCGCGTCGCCCCCGCTCGACTTCCAGTTCCAGGACACGTACTTCGTCGTCGCGCACCTCCACAACGTGCTCATCGGCGGCACGGTTTTCGCCTTGTTCGCCGGGCTCTACTTCTGGTTCCCGAAGATGACCGGCCGGCGGCTCGACGAGCGGCTGGGCCGCATCCACTTCGCGGCGTGGGTCGTCGGCTTCGCCCTGACGTTCGTGCCGCAGTACGAGCTCGGGATGCTCGGCATGCCCCGGCGCATCGCCGACTACGCCTCGAGCGCCGGCTGGGACCAGCTCAACGCGCTCTCGACGGTGGGCGCCGCGTTCATGGGGATCGGCACGATCCCGTTCCTCGCCGCGGTCGTCCTCGCGCTCCGGCGTCCGCCGACCGAGCCCGACGATCCGTGGGAGGCGAACTCCCTCGAGTGGGCGACGAGCTCGCCACCGCCCCACCACAACTTCCGGTCGCTGCCGCCGATCCGCTCCGAGCGGCCGGTCTTCGATGCGCGCCAGGCGGCCCTCGCCTCGACTCGCGCGTCGTCCCCCGGTGGCGGCTGACGTGTCGCACTTGGCCGAGGAGGTCGCGGTCTTCGCCCGGAGTGGCGTGTTCGCCGCGGCCGTCGGCGGGATCTACTGGTTCCTCACGTACGAGCCGGTCGGCTCGGTGCTCCTCGTCGGCT
>VBHW01000364.1:4174-4720 GCA_005881055.1 Chloroflexota bacterium | reverse complement strand
GCTCGCTGCTCGGGGGCACGACGCCGATCGAAGCGGTCCCGATCAGGGGCGAAGTTCGGGTCAACGTGAGCCTCGTCGAGGAGGACGGGACCGTCACGAAGGTCAACGAGGCCGGTCCGGCGCTCAACGACGCGGAAGTCGAGAAGCTGCTGACGCGGACCGTCGTGCTGGCGTCGGGCGCGAGCTGGGTCGTCGGGTCGGGCGCCCTGCCGCCCGGCGTGCCGCCGGACTTCTACGCGCGACTCGCACGTGGCGTGCCGCCTCGCGTCCGGGTCGCGGTCGATGCGGACGGTGCCCCGCTTCGCATGGCGCTCGGGCAGGGCCTGGCGCTGATCAAGCCCAACCATCAGGAGCTCGAGGCGCTGGTGGGGCGGCCGCTGCCCACGCTCGGTGACGTCATCGCGGCGGCCACGGAAGTCGTCGCGGGCGGGACAGCCGCCGTGCTCGCGAGCCTGGGACCCGACGGCGCGATCTACGTCGATCGGGACGGCGCCACCCACGCCGAGGCACGGTTCGACGACGTGATCAACACGGTCGGGGCCGGGG
>VBHW01000364.1:2729-4168 GCA_005881055.1 Chloroflexota bacterium | reverse complement strand
CTGGCGGCCGGTGGCCAACGGGACGGCCTCGGCATGGCCGTGGCGTGGTCCGTGGCCGCGTGCCGATCGCCCGGTACGGTGGCCCAGCCGGTCATGGACGCCGACCTCCGGGTGGTCACCGTCCACGACGGAGCGGCGGCCGCCCGGCGGTTGGCCGCATGACCTCCACGCGGCCGCGCCTCGGCGGTGTCGCCGCCGCGCCGGGCGTCGCTCGCGGCCCGTGGGCCGAATTGGCGAGCACGCTGCCGGCGGCAGGGCGCGTCCAAGCCTCCGACGTCGTGCGCGAACGCGAACGAATGCAGCGAGCGGCGAGCCAGGCGGCGACCGAGCTGCGCGAGCTCGCGACGAGGCTGCGTGACGACGGACACGCCGATGAGGCAGCGATCTTCCGCGCGCACGCGGCGATGGCGCGCGACCCGGAGCTCCTGGATGCAGCCGCACGCGAGATCGAGATGAACCTCATCGACGGCGTGGGCGCGATCACGGCGGCTGCACGAGGCCTGGCGGAGCGCCTGGCGGAGCTCGAGGACGAGCTCCTGCGGGCACGCGCCGTCGATGTCGTCGACGTCGGGGACCGGATCGCGCGACAGCTTGCGGGTGTGCCGACCGGGCCGGTGCTCGATCGACCGTCGATCGTCGTCGCCAAGGACCTCCCGCCGTCCGCGACGGCCAGCCTGCCGCGCGAGCGGCTCCTCGGGATCGCCCTCGAGGGATCGTCGCCGACGGCGCACGCCTCGATCCTCGCCCGCGCCTTCGGAATTCCCGCCGTCGTCGGTGTGGCCGGCCTGCTCGATGCTGTGCGCTCAGCCGGGCCGGGGACGGAGGTGGCGATCGACGGCTCGACCGGCGAGGTCGTCGTGGACCCCGATGAAGTCGAGCGCGCCCGGTTCGAGCGGCTGAGCGCGGGCGTCCGGCTTGGGCGGGCTCGCGACCTCTCCGAGGCCGCCCTGCCGGCCGTGACGCTCGACGGTCAGGACGTGGCCCTCCTCGCGAACATCGGCAGCCCGGACGAATGCGAGGCGGCGATCTCGCTCGGAGCCCAGGGCGTCGGCCTCTTCCGGACGGAATTCCTCTTCCTCGAGCGGTCCGATCCGCCGACGGAGGACGCGCAAGCGAGCGCGTACCGCCGGGCCGTCGAGGCGTTCGACGGCGGGCCCGTGACGATCCGGCTCCTCGACGTCGGTGGCGACAAGGTCATCCCGTACCTGCCGATGCCGCGCGAGGACAACCCGTTCCTCGGCGTGCGCGCCCTCCGGCTGGCGGAGGGGCACGCCGAGCTGTTCGTCACGCAGCTCCGGGCCTGTTACCGGGCAGCGGCCGCGGGCCCGGTCCGGATCATGGCCCCGATGGTCGCCGATGCCCCCGATGCCGCGCTCCTCCTGGTGTTGGCCGAGCGTGCCCGCGATGAGCTGCGGCGCGAGGGTCGCGAGGCGGGCACG
>VBHW01000364.1:0-2654 GCA_005881055.1 Chloroflexota bacterium | reverse complement strand
ACGAACGACCTGCTCCAGTACACCCTCGCCGTGGACAGGGGCAATGCCGCGCTCGAGCGATACCGCGACCCGATGCACCCGGCCGTCCTGCGCCTCATCCGGATGACGGTGGAGGCCGCGGAGCCCCGGAACGTATCGGTGTCGGTCTGCGGCGAGATGGCGGGCGACCCTGCGGCGGCGCTCGCGCTCGTGGGCCTCGGAGTCCGGTCGCTGTCGATGACCGCCCCGAGCCTTGCGGCCGTCCGGCGGGCGATCCGCCGCAACAAGGCGGCCGCGCTGATCGCGGCGGCGTCGGCGGCGTGTGACGACCCCTCGGCCGCGGCCGCGCGGGCCCGCTTCGACGACCTGGTGGCAGATCCGGCCGAGTGATCGGACGGCGATCGGGCGATGGGACAAACGAAACGCCCGAAGCAACCATCGATCACTAGTTGTTCCGACCAATGTAAACACCGGCCAGATCACTAGATGTTCGAGGCCACTCCGGGCAAGGCCGATGCTACCACCGCCAACCCCCGTCCGCTCGCCGATTCTGCAAGCCGGCGTGTCAGCGTCGTTGCACGCGGGACCTGGGGTTCGCCTGTGCTGGATGCTCGGAGGCCACCTCCAGCAGCTCCTCCTCGCGCGTCTCCATCTCCTCTTCGGTCGCCTTCTCCGTGGTGATGAACTCGTTACGCGCGGTCGCGAGCGCCCGGATGATCTCGTCGAGCTTGACGTGAACGGCGCGAGCGTTCCGATTCTGGCTGTTCTGGATGACGAACACCATCCAGAACGTCACGATCGTCGTGCTCGTGTTGATCACGAGCTGCCACGTGTTGGAGAAGTTGAAGATCGGGCCGGTCAACGCCCACACGACGACGACGAATACTGCAAGGCCGACGGCCCAAAGGGAGCCGACTGCCTGGTTCAGGCTGTCGGAGATCTCATTGAACCGATCGCGAAGCCCGGCGGGGGGCTGCTCCTGGTGGCGCGTGCGGTGGCGCGCGTGGTCGTGGCTGCGGGTCATGAGGATTGGTAGCTCCCGGCCTTCTCGAGAAGGCCCCTGAGCGCGTCGGCTGCCGCCCCCGCGATATCGAGATGGGGTCGGCTGAGCAGCAGGACAATCGCGCGATCTTCTGGGGCCTGGGTCGTCATGACGAGTGCTCCCAGGCTGGAGCTCCGATCGAGCTGCACTCGCCGGAACCGGGCGAGGTCCCACGTCGCCGGCCTGCCGTCGCTCGGGTTCGAGACGAGGACGCCGTCGTGCGCCACGAGCACCCGACGATCTGTGGCAATGAGAGCGGAGTCCTCCACGCCCGGAAGCACGACACGAACCTCTTCTCCGGGCTCGAGGCACCCGTCGATCTCCCGATTGAGGTCCGCATTGAGTGTGCTCCGATCGGCCAGGTCAGCGCTCAGGCGAGTCATACGGCGCCGCGGAAGGCTCTCGATCGCTCGCAGATCGCCGCGCGCGATGAACCAGTCTCGTCCCTGTCTCCGACAGGAAATCCGGCCCGCGACGCACCAGCGCCGCAGGAGCTCGACATTCCGGCCCGTGGCATTCGCAACCTCCAGGAGAGTCAGGTAGGTGTGCGCAGCGCGATCTCCGGACTGAGAGGATTCAACTGCATCCTCCGCGGGATCTCCCGAGGCGTCCGAGGTGGCCAGTCGTCCAGTCGGCATCTCGTCGATGATCCCTCGGCTATCAGGCTCCTGCGCCGCAACAGGATGACGGGCGAGGGGCGACGCCGAGGGTTGGTCGGACACAAGCGGAGTTGCGCGACCGTATCATTTGATGATAAGTAGGTCTAGCCCAACTCGGGCGGCAGCAGGGAGCTCTCGGACTGGCGATGAAGGACCTCGAGGAGCACGGCTCGGCTGGTGAGCTCCTTGCCGATTGGCGCACGACCGAGCGGGACACCGTTGCGGCGCGGTCTGCCGCCTCCGTGGCCGCCCTGGCAGTCGCGGCCGCTACATCGGCTGAGGAGGCGGCGCACGCGATGGAGGTAGCAGCCGACGCCGTGCTCGACGCGGCGGAACATGCGAAAGAGGCGGCGACGCACGCGAAAACGGCGGCCTCACAGGCGGCCGACGCGGCGCGATCGGCGTCTGCAGCGGCCGTCGCGGACAAGCGGCACGCGAACGACGAAGTGGAGCGCGCCGAGAAGGCCGAAGCCACCGCGCGAGACCGCTTTCACGACGCTCAGGCGAAGGGCTTCTCCAAGAGTCGGGCAGGGGGTCCGGTTGAACCTGTTCGGGCGGGGCCCCTACTCGATCTGGCGGGCGCGACCCGGCAGGAGAGCCCTGCTTCACCGCTCGATGACGACGACCTCGTAGCTCGTTGCCGTTGGGGGGAAGCCGGTGTCGAACTTGGCGTTGACGAGCGCGAGACGGTTCCCGAACCGCGCGACCGTCGTCGACACCTCTCCAAATGCGCTCCGGAACGACCGGCGGGCCGTGCACACGGCAGGACAGCCGATCGGGCAAGGGCGGGGAGCGCGATCTGCTGGAGCGGTACGTCTGGTCTCGGCTGTCGAGTCTGTCCAACGCCGACCGGCGGGTACGTTCGAACGGGCGCCGGACGACCCGAACGGGCAGGTCGGGCGGGTACGACTGGGTGGTGTGCACGCACCACACGGACGGGCATCGTTGTGCAGTCGTCACGAGCGGAGACCGGA
>VBHW01000049.1 GCA_005881055.1 Chloroflexota bacterium | reverse complement strand
CGGTCGTCCACCGCGCCGCCGAGCGTGGGCATGAGGGCCCATCCTCGACTTCCACACCATGATGACGGTGATGACGAGGTGAGAAGATAGGGTTGAATCAACGAAGACTCCACCCGGCGAGGCGGCGCGAGCCCGGGACGCGCCCGCCGGAAGCGGCCGGAGCCAGAGAGCCGAGCCCATCGAGTCCAGCGCCAAGCACTGAGTCTGGAGCGTCGACGTGAAGTTGTCCGTCATGCAGGAGAACCTCGCCCGGGGCCTCGCCGTGGCGAGTCGCGCGGTCTCCACCCGGAGCACGCTCCCGGTCCTCGCCAATGTCCTCCTCCGCACCGAGGACGCGGGCCTGAAGCTGACCGCGACGAATCTCGAGATCGGGATCACGTACTGGGTCCCCGGCAAGATCGACGCGGACGGCGCGACGACCGTGCCCGCCAAGCTGTTCACGGACCTGGTCGCCTCGTTGCCGGCCGGCGAGCGCGTCGACCTCGAGCTCCAGCCGGCGGACACGCTCCAGGTCACGGCCGGGCGCTTCGCGACGCACGTCAAGGGAATCGACGCGGAGGAGTTCCCCGCGATCCCGAGCGCCGGCGAGCGACCGACGACCCGGATCGCCCAGAGGGTGCTCCGCCAGGCGCTGATCGAGACCACGTTCGCGGCGGCCAGCGACGAGGCCCGCCCGATCCTCACCGGGGTCCTCGCCCGGTTCGAGGGGAACCAGCTGACGCTCGCGGCCGCCGACAACTACCGGATCGCGGTGAAGTCGATTCCGATCCTCGATCCCGTCGAGGAGACGAACCTCGTCATCCCGGCGCGGTCCCTCGCGGAGCTCTCCCGTATCCTCGCCGACACTGACGACCCGGTCGACGTCGTCCTCTCCCCGGCACGGAACCAGGTCCTGTTCCACCTCGAGGGCATCGATCTCGTCAGCCGCCTCATCGACGGCCAGTTCCCGAACTACCAGCAGGTCCTGCCGACGAGCCACGCGACGCGGGCCGTCGTCGATCGCGAGGAGCTCCTCAAGGCCGTTCGGGTGGCCGCGCTCATCGCGAGCGCCTCGGCGAACATCGTCAAGCTGCAGGTCTCCTCGGATGGTGACGCAGGCGTGACAGTGAGCGCGAACGCAGAGGTCGGCGACAACGAGGGCCAGGTCGAGGCGGCGGTCGAGGGTGACGGCACGACGATCGCGTTCAACGCCCGCTACCTCTCGGAGGTCCTCCAGAACGTATCGGCCGAGGAGTTCGCGCTCGAGCTCAACGGGCCGCTCTCGCCGGGCGTCTTCCGGCCGATGGGCGAGGACGACTACGTCCACGTGGTGATGCCCGTCCGGACGACGTCCTAGGAGGCGCTCGGGGACCCGCCCGGGCGAACCGGACCTGCTGCGCTCCGTCTCGGTCGCCGACCTGCGCGGGTTCGGCGCGCTCGATGCGGCCTTCGGCCCCGGGCCGCAGCTCGTCTGGGGACCCAACGCGGCCGGCAAGACGAGCCTGCTCGAGGCGATCGTGCTGCTTGCCTGGGGTCGTTCCCACCGGACGTCGTCGGACGCCGAACTCATCCGCTGGGGCCGCGATCTCGCCCGCGTCGAGGGATCGATCGACGGCGGGCTCGGCGACGCGTCACGTGGCGCGTCCGAGGACCCACGAGACGAGTCCGTGATCGTCGACGTCGTCCTCGCGCGGCCTGGCGGCCCCGCCGGCCGGAAGCGAATCCGGGTGAACGGCGTGCCGCGCCGCTCCACGGCCCTGCTTGGCCTGCTCCGGATCGTCATCTTCGCGCCCGAGGAGATGCTCCTCGTCGCGGGGTCGCCGGCGGTCCGCCGGGCGGCCCTCGACGGTCTCGCCGGCCAGCGCTCGGCGGCCTACCTGCGCGATCTCGCCACGTACGCTCGTGCGCTCCAGCAGCGCAACTCCCTGCTCCGGGCGATCCGCGAGGAGCAGGCCGGCCGCGACGAGCTGCGCTTCTGGGACGGGACGTTCCTCGAGGCCGGTGCCGCCATCGTTGCCGAGCGGCTCGCCCTCCTCGACGTCCTCGCCGAGCCGCTGGCCCGCGCTCACGCCGAGATCGCGGCCGACGAGGCCGGCTCGCCGCTGCGGCTCAGGTACGAGACGAACGCGCCGGCATTCGCTGGGGAGTCGCCCCGCGAGGCGCTCGAGCGCCGCCTCGCCGAGACGGCCGAGAAGGAGATCTGGAACGGCTCGACGCTCGTCGGGCCGCACCGCGACGACATCGTGTTCGAGCAGGCGGGACGGGACCTCGCGACGTTCGCATCGCGGGGACAGCAGCGCACGGCCATCCTGGCGTACAAGCTCGCCGAGCTCGACCTGCTCACGGCGCTCGACGGGCGGCCGCCCCTCCTTCTCCTCGACGACGTGTTCAGCGAGCTCGATCCGGAACGGCGGGCGCACCTCGTCCGGCGCATCGCCGCCCTGCCGCAGGCGTTCGTCACGACGACGACGCTCGACGACCTCGACCCGGAGCTGCGAGCGCACGCAACGACCTGGGCGGTCATGCCGGACGGCGCCGACGGTGCCCGGCTCGTCGGCCCGACGGTCCACGCGTGACGACCCAATCGTGACGGAGCGGCGCCGGATGGAGCGGATCGGCGACCTCATCCCGGAGGCCGCCCGAAGGCTCGGGCTCGAGGAGGAGCTCCGCCTCGCCCGTGCGATCGCCACGTGGGACGCGATCGTCGGCGAGCGGGTGCCCGCCGCAGCCGGCGCCACCCGCCTGCGGCGCATCGACGGCATGAGCCTCATCGTCGAGGCGGACGCGCCGATCGTCGCCCAGGAGCTCCGCATGCGCACGCCGGAGCTCCTCGAGGCGTTCCGGACCGCGCCCGGCGGCATCGCCGCGACCGACCTGCGGATCGGGGTCCGCCGGGTGTAGCCGCGTATAATCCCCCGGCACCTGCCAGCCGCCCCGGGGATGAAGCGTCGGGTGGACGTCGGGCGGAGCGACGGATGGAGCGCTGCCGGCCGGCCGGGCCCTCGTTCCACCGTGCCGGGCCCGTTCCAGACCGCGACCCCTTGTCAGCCCGCCCCATCCACGAGAGGCCCGCATGGCCGTTCGGCTCCAGATGAAGCTCGGCTACGTGGCCGAGCAGGACAGGCTTCCCGACTCGCCGGACACGATCCGTCCGCACGAGCCGGCGGTCGGCGCCGTCCTCCGGTCGAAGGGCAGCCTGTACCTTCTCGTCACCGCCCAGGCCGAGGGCCACCGCCTGCGCGATGCCACGCGCCTCGTCGCCGACACGATCGAGTCCGAGTACTACTACGACGAGTCCGCAGGGATCCGGGTCTGCCTCCAGAAGGCGATCCGCAACGCGAACAAGCGCCTGACGCACGTCGGGGACCGCTACGGGCTCGGCTACGAGGCCGACGCCAACGGGCCGGTCGGCGTGGCCGCGGCGGTCATCCGCGGTAACGAGCTCTACGTCGCGACGGTCGGCCCCGCCGAGGCCTACCTCATCCGCCAGGCCCGGCTGTCCACCCTGCCCGACCCGCATCGCGAGCGCGGGCTGCCGGCAGACGGGCTCGAGCCCGACGTCTGGCGCGGCGAGATCGCGGTGGGCGACTCGCTCGTGCTCGTCTCGCCGAACCTCATGGAGAAGCTCGGGCCGGAAGAGCTCAAGGATGCGCTCGTCACGCTCCACCCGCAATCCGCGATGGAGCACCTCCACCATCGGTTCACGGCTGCCGACGGGTCGGGCAGCGACGGCGCGCTCGCGGTCGAGGCGACCGAGGTGGCCGCCACGGTCAAGGGCCGCACGCTCGTGCCGGTCCGGCCGCCCGAGCCCCTCGCCGGCGCACCCGAGCGATCGCCGATCCCCCTCGCGGACACGGTCGGCGACGGCGTTGCGGCCGTCTCCGCTTCGGCCCAGCGCGCGCGGTCGGCCGCGGGCGGTGCGGCCGGACGGATCGTCCGGCGAGTGCAGGACATGCTGCCCGGCCGCTCGCCGCAGCGTCGCCGGGTGCGGACGGCGACCTCGCGCGCCGAGACGCAGCGACGGGCGGCAACCGCGATCCTCGCCCTCGTCACGATCGGGGCGGTGCTCGCGACGGGCGTCTGGGTCGCCGGCAGCGCGGGCAAGAGCCCGCGGTCGTCGCTGACGGCCGCCCAGAACGCGCTCGAGGCGATCCGGTCGGACCTGGCGAAGGTGTCCGGCCCGGGCATCGACCTCATCCGCGACGACCGTCGCCAGGCAGTCGAGCTGCTCGCCGACGCGTACCAGCAGTTGGACATCGCGCAGCGTGGAGGCGCCCCGAGCGGGACGCTCGCCCCCCTGCGC
Organism: Chloroflexota bacterium; assembly: GCA_005881055.1. Lineage (GTDB taxonomy): Bacteria > Chloroflexota > Limnocylindria > Limnocylindrales > CSP1-4 > C-114. The sequence continues at coordinate 4,571 of VBHW01000049.1, read as the reverse complement.
GCAGAGGTGCTGAAGGGACTCGACGCACTCTATGGCATCGTGCCCGTCGGCTCGACGATCGCGTTCAACTTCGCGACGGCCAAGCCGCCGGTCGACATCGCGGGCCTCATCCGCGGCCCCGACCGCGACCCGGTCCCGTACGTCCTGGACCGCCAGGGCAAGGCCGTCTACCGGGTCGACCCCCGCACGAAGAAGGCGACCGTCGTCCTCCGCGCGGGCCAGGCGGCAGCTGGAACGACCGTCGGCGTGCCGCGCCTCATGGCCGTGGGCGGCACCCGCGACCTGCTCGTGCTCGACAGCCGCAACACGCTCTGGCGCTGGCGCGCGGCCGACTCGCGCGGGCGGGGGACGCTCGGCCGCGTCCGGGTGAACGGCGCGGCGAGCTGGGGCGCCGACGTCCGGGGGATCGGCACGTTCATCCGCGGCACGCCCGACCAGGGCCTGTACAACCTCTACGTCGTCGACCCGTCCGAGCAGCAGGTCCTCGTGTACACGCCTGCGGCGGACGGCAGTGGCTACCCGGGCACGCCCACGGGCCGCCTGTCGACCGCCCAGGTTGTCGACAACGTCGACGCCATGCTCATCGACGGAGACATCTACTTCGCCCAGGGCGGGGCGGCCCGCCGGGTCGTGCCTCAGAGCGACTGGAAGCCGGCCGACATCGGCGACCAGATCATCCATCCGACGACGCGCTTCACGCTGCTCTCCACGTACGACGCCAAGGGAGCCGGCCTCATCTATGGGTACGATGCCGCGAGCGGCAGGATCGTCGCGTACCAGAAGGCTGACGGGTCGTTCGTCGCGCAGTACCGCCTGGCGAACGGCGACCCGAGCTGGGGCAACCTGCGCGGCTTCTACGTCGTGCCCGGCCCGGCGTCGGCGCCGCCCACGATCGTCTGGGTCGACGGCCTGCGCGTCGGCGTCTCGCCGCTGGTCGCGGTCGACGAGCCGATCCCGGGCGCCGCCTCGCCGTCCCCATCCGCGTCGCCGCCCGCCAGCCCGAGGGTCACACCCAAGCCGACCGCGAAACCGCGCCGGTGATCCCGCTCCGCGACGCCAACCCGACGCGCCGGCGGCCGGTGCTGACGATCGCGCTCATCGCGGCGTGCTTCGCGGTGTTCGGGCTCGAGCTGTGGATCCAGGCCGGAGGAGGCGACGAGGCGCTCGAGACGTTCGTGAGGGACCACGGCGCGGTGCCCGCGGCGATCAGCCATGCGCTCGCCGTCCGCGACTACTTCTCGGACGCGACGCTCGGGCTCGTCACGAGCATGTTCCTCCACGGCAGCTGGGTGCACGTCCTGGGCAACATGCTCTACCTGTGGATCTTCGGCAACAACATCGAGGACAGGCTCGGTCGCGTCGGGTTCGCGGCGTTCTACTTCGCCGGTGGCCTCATCGCGGGGCTGACCCAGGTCGCCGTGGATCCGGCGTCGCAGGTCCCGCTCGTCGGCGCATCGGGCGCGATCGCGGCGACGCTCGGCGCGTACCTCGTGCTCTTCCCGGCGGCCCGGATCGAATCGATCGTCTTCCTCGGGTTCTTCTACCAGCTCATGCGCGTCCCGGCCGTCATCGTCCTCGGCTTCTGGTTCGTCCTCCAGCTCCTCGACGGGATCGCCTCATTGGGGGCCACGACGACCGGCGGGGGAGTCGCGTTCTTCGCCCACATCGGCGGATTCGCCTTCGGAGCGGTCGTTGCGGTGCTCGTGCGCTCGCTCGGCGGGAGGCTGGCCACCCGCGCCGGGCCCGGTGGGGTGGGATAATCGGCCCATGGCCGCCGACGGGCTGATCGAGATGGTGGTCGAGAGCGTCCGCGTCCACATGCTCTCCAGCCAGCACGTCGTGATCCTCAAGGAGACCGAGCGGGAGCGGTACCTTCCCATCTGGATCGGTCCCTGGGAGGCCAACGCGATCGCGATGAAGCTCCAGGGCCTCGCTCCGGAGCGCCCACTCACGCACGACCTCTTCGCGTCGACGCTGGATGAGATCGGCGTCGCGGTTCGCCAGGTCGTCATCTCGGACCTCGCCGAGGACACGTTCCACGCCCGGCTCTTCCTCGCGGCGGGCGAGCGCACCCTGGAGATCGACTCCCGCCCATCGGACGCCCTCGCGCTGGCGGTTCGCGCAGGAGCCCGGATCTACGCGGAGCCCGCCGTCCTCGAGCGCGCCGGCGTCTCGCCCGAGCCGGACGAGGAGGAGGGTGAGGGCGCAGCCATCTCGGAGGGCTCGCCGCTCGAGCGGCCGCCGTCGGCGACCGCTGCCGAGCGGGCCGTGGACCCCCGTCTCGACATCTTCCGCGACTTCGTGAACTCGCTCGGCTCGGACCAGGAGAGCGAGGGCACCGGCGCCGAATAGGCCGAGGGCCGGCGGCCGGAGGGCCGGCGGCCGTAGGCCCGGAGCCTTTCACGGGTCCTTCAGCCGGCGCCGATCGGCCCCTCCTGGATCATCGGCTCGCCGCGAGCGAGCGCCCGTCGCTTGTTGGTCCACAGGCGGAGCCGGAGCGACCAGAAATCGCGGACCGCGCGCAGGACGACGGACGGCCGGGCTCCCGAGGCACTGCCGGCGACCCGTGGATGGTGGGGCACGCCGACCTCGACGACCGAACGGCCGCGCTCCCGGAGCTTGATGAGGAGCTCGGCCGAGAAGAACGCGCCGCCGGATTCGACACGGATCCCCTGGAGCGCCGATCGCCGGAAGAGCTTGCACGCGCAGTCGACGTCGCGGACGCGCAGGTCGAAGAAGAGCCGGTTCGCGAGGCGGTAGGCGCGCGCGTAGAGCGTCCGGAGGGGCGGGTCCGCGCGCCTGATCCGGTAGCCGACGACGACGTCAGGTGCGTCGGAGCCCCGGAGCCTCTCGCTGAGTCGGCCGAGGTCCGCGACCCGGAACTGGCGGTCGCCGTCCGTGAACGCGATCGCGTCGTATCGTGCGGCGCCGATCCCGGTGCGGAGCGCCGCGCCGTACCCGAGGTTCGTGGAATGGTGCACGGCCCGGACGACGTCGGGATTGGCCGCGGCGAGCCGGTCCGCGATCGCCGGCGTCGCGTCGCGCGAGCCGTCGTCGACGATGACGATCTCGAACGTCGTGGCGAGCGCCGGCAGCGCCTCGAGCGCCTCGGCGACGAGCGGCTCGAGGTTCGCCTCTTCGTCGTGCGCGGGGAAGAAGTACGAGAGGCGGTCCAGGCGATCCGCCAGGCGACCTGTCAGGCGATCCGCTCGATCCGGCGCGGCGCCCTCCCGCTCGCTCACCGTCCGCGTCCCTGGTCGCTCAATCCGTCGCTGCCTCCGGCTGGCCGGGTTCTGGCTCCTCGCCTCGACACGGGCCGCAGGCGTCGCGGCCAACGATAGCCCAGAGCCGCTCACCAGCCGAGATGCGTGCCCCACCAGACGCCCCAGACCGTCACGACGACCGAGGCACCGATGAGGACGACGGCCAATGGGCGCACGCCTCCCATGCGCTGCATGCCGGCTGCCGTCAGGAGCAGGAGGAAGGGTGCGAAGTCGAGGCTGAAGCGGTAGCCGAACTGCACCCACCCCTGGCTGAAATGCATGAGGTTGACCAGGGCGATGAGCAGGACCCCGAGGGCCGATCCGGTGACGAGACGACTGCGACCGTATCGTCGCAGCGCGGGCAGCGCGAGCAGGTAGGCCGGGCTCGTGAAGAGCAGGCCCATCCCGACCGTGTTCGGCATGAGGATCGGGCAGTCCGGGTCGAACCAGCCCCGGGTAGCGCCCGGCGCGGCGCACAACACCTGGCCGAGGTCGACGCTGTCCGGCGTGAGGAGCGGTGGCCCGACGAGCATGAGGACGAGGTTGCGCGGGAGATAACGCGGGTCCTCGATGGCCCAGTCCGGCCGGTAGTCCAGGAACGGGTACGAGGCAATCTCGGCGCGGTGGAGGTAGTCGTACGCCGGGTTGAAGAGGTGACCCGTCGACACCACGTTGTACGCGACGAGGCAGGCCAGGGGGACGGCGGCGCCGACCGCGACCGAGGCGCCCCGTCGCAGCCAGCCGCCGCCGGCCCCGACGAGGAGGAAGAACGGCAGGCCGAGGATGACGGTCAGCCGCGCCGTCGATGCGAGCCCGAGGAGGAGGCCCGCGAGGAACCCCGAGGGCTCGAGGAGCGTCCGCCACCCGTGCCCCCAGCCGTGCCACCAGCCGTAACCCTGGCCCTCGTCCCAGCCGACCTCATCCCCCTCGTCGATCTCCCCCTCGTCCACCTCCTCGTCGTCGTAGCCGTCCCCCGCGGGTGGATCATCCTCGCCGCCCCTGCGGAGAGCGCCGAGCGCCGCGGCCCGATCGGCGCCGAGCGCGACCCCGACCGCCAGGCATGTGAGACCGACCGCCACGATGTGCGCGAGGAACCAGGTCGTGCCCTTCTCCGCGGCGTACCAGAACACCGTGCCGAGCGCGAAGAAGAGCGTCACCGCGACCCTGATCGCCAACGGGCCACCCAGTCGGCCGAGCATCCAGAAGACGATGCCGACGTCGAGGCAGCCGACGACCGAGGCGATGAGCTGAGCGTCGGTCGCGAGTCCCCAGACGGCCACGAAGGGCAACAGGAGGACCGCCGGCAGG
>VBHW01000361.1:6967-7393 GCA_005881055.1 Chloroflexota bacterium | reverse complement strand
AGAGGTCGACGGCGAAGCCGCGCCGCGATTCGATCGCCGCGACCATGCCGGCCGCCTCCTCGGCCTCGATCTCCCACGTGCCACCGCATTCCTGGCAGAAGAGGTGGCCGTGCTCACGCTCCGGGAGGACGTGGAACTCCTCGCGACCGTCGGCTCCGTGGCCGTGGCGGATGAACCCGAGCTCCTCGAGGACGTCCAGCGTGCGATACACCGTCGAGGGGATCGTCGTCGGGTCGATCGCGCGGCACCGCTCGACGAGGTCGGCGCCCGTCACGTGGCCGTCGGTCCGCGACAACACCTCGATGAGCGTCCGGCGCTGCGGTGTCCAGCGCAGCCCGCGGGCGCGCAGCCGGTCGCGAATCTGGGTCCATGCCTCGCCGGTCGGGGCGACCTCGCTCGATGTCGTCATCGCTCCTCAGCGTACCC
>VBHW01000361.1:5654-6931 GCA_005881055.1 Chloroflexota bacterium | reverse complement strand
TACTGGCGAGCCCTGCCGCGAGTCTCTGTTGCAACGGGTTGCAGTAGCGCGCGGAGGCGCGTAGCATGCCCGAACCCGATGGAGTCCCGATGATCGCGAGCGCCGCCCGCCTGCTGACCGCCTCGAGCGAGCTCCGGAATCGGATCCTGCGCGTCTACGGCTTCCTCGCGCTCGTGCACATCGCGGCGTGGGGCGCCGTCCTCGTCGCATCGACGAGTTACCCGATCCTCCTCCCCCTCGGCATCCTGGCCTACTCGTTCGGGCTCCGCCACGCGGTCGACGCCGACCACATCGCGGCGATCGACAACACGACGCGCAAGCTCATGCAGGACGGTCAGCGCCCGGTGGCGGTCGGCTTCTTCTTCTCACTGGGCCACTCGACGATCGTCGTCGCCCTGTCGGTCCTCGTCGCGATCTCGGCCGGGATCGTCAGCGACATCCCGTCGATCCGGGAAGTCGGCGGGCTGATCGGGACGTCGGTTTCGGCCGCCTTCCTGCTCATCATCGGGACGATCAACCTCATCGTCTTCGTCGACATCTACCGGATGTTCCGGCGCGTGTCGGCGGGCGGCTCGTACGACGAGCAGACCCTCGAGGAGTTCCTGTCCGAGCGCGGACTCCTGGCGCGGATCTTCCGGCCGATGCTGCGGGTTATCCGGCGGAGCTGGCACATGTACCCGCTCGGCGTGCTGTTCGGGCTCGGGTTCGACACCGCGAGCGAGGTCGCCCTTCTCGGGCTCGCGGCAACCTCCGGGGCAAGCCACCTCCCGGTGCCCCTGATCCTCCTCCTGCCGGCGCTCTTCGCCGCCGGGATGTCGCTCATCGACACGACGGACGGCGTGCTCATGCTCGGCGCATATGGCTGGGCCTACCTCAAGCCGATCCGCAAGCTCTACTACAACCTAAACGTCCCCCTCCTGAGCGTCCTCATCGCGTTCGTCGTCGGCGGCCTCGAGGTCGCCGGCATCGTCGCCGATCGCCTCGGGCTCTCGGGCGGCCTCTGGGACGGCATCAGCAACCTCGACTTCGGGCTCATCGGCCTCGGCGTGATCGTCGTGTTCGTCGCCTCGTGGGCGATCTCGACGCTCATATACCGCTGGAAGGGCTACGACGACCTTCCCGTCGAGGGACCCAAAAGCAATTCGAGTGGCGGTTCGCGCGGCGAGCGACGACCGCTCCGCCCGAACGACGCCCCGACCCAGCGGGTCACCTAGCGCGCCCACCTGGCGCGGCGTTCCTGCTAGGACGATGACCGCACCGAGCGCGGCGCCGACCGT
>VBHW01000361.1:2486-5465 GCA_005881055.1 Chloroflexota bacterium | reverse complement strand
ATCTTGGGGATGGGCTTCGACCGCCTCAGCCGGCGGCGCCCGCCGCTGAGTCAGTCGTTGCAATCCCCAAGCCAGACCGAGGCGTCCGGCCGTTCCGGGTCGTAGAGGACCGACCCCTTGCCGCGGCCCTGCCACGCCTCGGCGACATCCGGCGCGACGGACTCGCTCTGCCCGGCGTGCTCCCCGCCGTGCTCGTCCGCGTACCGGTAGCGGACCCGGGCGAGCGTCCGTCCCGAGACGCGGACATTGGCCGAGACGACCTCGACGACGGTGCCCTGGACCTGCACCCCGGCCGTCTGCAGGCGCCGCCGGAGCACGAGGTAGCGGAGCCGCTCCACGAAGCGCGGCAGCGCCACGCGCGTGAAGACGGCCCCCGCGAGCAGGACGATCGCGAGCACGAGGAGCGGCGCATTGTCCGAGACGCGATTGAAGGCCGCCGGGAATGACCGGGCGACGTCCAGGGTGATCGGCCCCCCGATCGCCAGCCTCGCCCATTGGTCGCTCCCGATGATGTCGTCGCCGTCGATCGACCTCCTTGAGCGTCGCGCCCGAGCTGCCGCCCGCCTCCGCGTCCTTGGCGGCGACGACGCCGGTCGTGCGCACCCCGTCGAGCGCGAACACGACCTCCCGGGTCGCGAGCCACGCAGCGAAGACGAGGCTGACGATCCCGGCGGTCGCGACTGCCCCGAACACGACGAGCGGATCGCGGATGTTGAAGGTCATCCGATCGGCCCCCGCCCGCGGCCCACCTCAGCCGGCGGCGACCGCCGCGGCAACCTCGTGCGGGAGCCAGAACCAGCGGAGCGACTCGAAGTCCGGTCCCACGGCCAGGGTCGCCGAGCCATCGACGGCGGCCGCCACGGGCTCCGGGGGAGAGGCGAACAGCCGGCGCGCCTCTGCCAGGTATTCAGGCAGACGGGACTCCGGCTCGCGATGACGGTGAGCCGTGTACGCCATGCCGCCGCCGTCGTAGCGCACGTCGTCGAGGGACAGCGGCGCCTCGGCGGCGCCGCCGGCGTGGCGCCAGAGTCCGGTCGCGGGATCGAAGGCGTACTGGGGCAGGAGGCGCCAGCCCTCGGCGGCCACGAGCTCGACCGCCGACAGGATGAAGTCGAAGACGGCCTCGCTGATGAAGTAGTTGAAGTTCACGCGCACCCAGCCCGGCTTGATCCCCTCGCAGCCGCGCGAGATCTCCCGCTCGAACTCGTGCGACGTCTCGATGTCGATCCCGAGGAGCCGATGGCCGTACGGCCCGGCGCACGAGCACCCACCGCGTGACTGGATCCCGAACAGGTCGTTGAGGAGCGCGACCACGAGGTTGTGGTGGAGATAACGGCCGTTGTGGCGGACGACGAACGACACGATCGACAGCCGTTCTGCCGTCCGGTTGCCGAGGATCTCGATGTTCGGATGGGCGCTCCAGCGCTCGATCGCCCGGCGGATGAAGGACGCCTCGCGCTCGCGGATCGCCTCGGTGCCCACGGCACCCTTGAGCTGGAAGACGAGCCCCGCCCGGATCGATTCGACGATCGCGGGTGTCCCGCCCTCCTCGCGGTGCTCGACGTCGGCGAGGTAGACATGCTCGCTCGGGTTCACGTAGGCGACCGTCCCGCCGCCCGGGACTGTCGGGACGCGGTTGCGGAAGAGCTCGCGCCGGGCGACGAGGACACCGGGCGTGCCCGGTCCCCCGATGAACTTGTGGGGCGAGATGAAGATCGCGTCCTTGTACGCCAGGGGCTGACCCGGCGGGTCCATCTCGATCGAGATGTATGGCGCCGCCGCCGCGAGGTCCCAGAACGAGAGGGCGCCGTGCTCGTGGAGGAGCGCCGCGATCTCGTATGTGTTCGAGACGATCCCGGTGACGTTGCTCGCGGCCGAGAAGCTGCCGATGCGCAGCGGCCGGTCGGAATGCCGGCGCAGCCCGGCCTCCAGGTCCGCCAGGTCGATGTGCCCGTCGGCGTCCTCTCGGATGACGACGACGTCCGCGATCGACTCGCGCCACGGCAGCTCATTGCTGTGGTGCTCGAACGGACCGACGAACACGACGGGCCGTTCCCGCTCCGGGATCGCCCGCGACAACCCATAGCGATCGTCGAGCTCGGCAGGCACTCGAAGGCCGAGCACGCCCACGAGCTTGTTCACCGCAGCGGTCGAGCCGGACCCGCAGAAGATCACCGCATGCTCAGCCGAGCCGCCCACCGCGTCACGGATGATCCGGCGGGCCTCCTCCCGGAAGCGGGTGGTCTGGAGACCCGTGCCGGACGATTCCGTATGCGTGTTGGCATACAGCGGCAGGACCGCGTCGCGGATGTAGTCCTCGATGAACGTGAGGGAGCGCCCCGAGGCCGTGTAGTCGGCGTACGTGACGCGCCGAACGCCGAACGGCCCGGCCACGGCCTCGTCGTCGCCGATGACCGAGGCGCGGATCGTGTCGATGAGCGCGGCTGGGTTCGTGCCGTCCACGCGCCCATCCTAGTCGCTAGATTCCGACCGTGGCCACCGACGACACGCTCGAGCCGATGATGCGCCCGCTCTGGTTCTGCCCACGCTGCGGGAAGCCGTACGCAAATCGCAATTCCTCGCACGCCTGCGTCCGCATCCCGTTGGAAGCGCATTTCGAGGGCCGGTCGCGTGCGCGCGAGCTGTTCGACGCGTATCGAGCGGCGATCGACGCGACCGGCGAGGCGCCGGTGACCGTGACCGTCAGCAAGACACGGATCGAATTCGTCACCAGGGCGCGGTTTGCCGGCGCGATCATCCACCGGGATTGGGTTCGTGCGCACTTCTGGCTCAAGCGGTCGGTCGAGGACCCACGCTTCGAGGTCGAGTTCCTCGCCCCGAACAATTGGGTCTACCGGTTCGACCTGCGCGACGAGGCCCAGATCGACGACGTCCTCCGCGGCCTCTTGCGCGAGGCGCGGGTGGTGGGCGACCAGCGCCACCCGTCGCAGGCGCGCTACCGGGCCAGGACCGCCGCTC
>VBHW01000361.1:0-2440 GCA_005881055.1 Chloroflexota bacterium | reverse complement strand
GCCGTCACTCGACGCGTTCACACGGCAGCGCGAGGCCAGCGTGGCGATCGAGCTCGCACCCGTCTCGGAGGGGATCCAGGCGCCGGCGACCCGGCGGCGAGCGATCGCCCGGACGGCCGCCCTGCTCCTGTGGCTTACCTACCTTGCGTGCGCCGCGGTCCTCGTGGCCATGCTGGCCAGCCACGGCGGGGTGCCCCTCGGCGACATCGCTTCGATCGTCGCGTTCTTCTTCTTTGCAAGCGTTGGTGCGCTCCTGACCATCCGCCTCCCGGCCAACGCCGTCGGCTGGACCCTGTCGATCGTCGGCGTGGCGGCTGTGCTCCATCGAGCGATCGGCGCATACGCCGTCATCACCGCCGCGGGTGAGCCATTGCCGGGTCTTGCGTTCGCCGCCTGGCTGGACTCGTGGGGCTGGGCGATCTCGTTCGGTCCGGCTGTCATCCTGCTGCCGCTCGTCTTCCCGAATGGCCACCTGCCCGAAGGCCGCGAGCGCCGCCTCGTGTGGCTGGCGATCGGCCTGTTCACGCTGGGGCCCCTCGCCATCGCCTTCACGCCGGGGCCCTTCCTCGGCTTGCCGACGGTCGAGAACCCGTTCGGCATCGGCCCGCTCGCCGGGATCCTGCCCGGCGCACGCGAGCCGCTCGTCCTGCTCGGGGTGATCCCGATCGTCGCCTGCGCCGCTGTGCCAGTCCTGCGGTTCCGTCGGGCCGAGGCCGAGGAGCGTCACCAGCTGAAGTGGTTCGCGTTCGCGGTCGTCGCGCTCGCTGTCAGCGTCCTCGTGAACGCGGTGCTCGAAAACGCCCTGGTCGTCATCGTCGCGGTGTGCGTCGCGCTCGTGCCGCTCGCTGTCGGCGTGGCGATCCTCCGCTACCGCCTCTACGACATCGACGTGATCATCAACCGGACGCTCGTATGGGTGCCGCTCACGGCGATCCTCGGCGGGGTGTATGCCGCTCTGGTGTCGCTACTCCAGCGCGCGTTCGTCAACGTGACGGGCGATCGATCCGACGCGGCGATCGTCATCAGCACGCTCCTCCTGGCGGGCATGTTCACCCCGTTCCGGCGTGTCCTGGACGGCGTCGTCGACATGAGGTTCCGCGTGGCGCCGCAGAGCGGCGCGGGAGCACGCGAGCCGGCGGGCAGCCTCCTCGACGATCCGGACCTGGTTCGACAGGTGGAGATCGTCGCCGAGCGGGTCGCACGGGAGGTCGTCCGCTCGGAGCGTCGAGGGGACTGACCTCAGCGGCCCGCTGTCGTCGGCAGCGTGAACCGGAGGACCGCACCTCCTTCGGGGCGATTCGCGGCCTCGATCGTTCCGCCATGGGCCTCGACGAGGTCGCGGGCGATCGCGAGCCCCAGGCCTGAGCCGTGGGAGTCCGGCGCCCGCACGAATCGGTCGAAGACATGCGGCAGGACCTCGCCCGGGATCCCGGGGCCGGTGTCGGTCACAGCGACGCTGACGCCCTCGCCGTCATCGACGGCGTGGAGCGCGACGGAAATGGCGCCGCCGGCCGGGGTGTGCTGAAGGGCGTTCGCGAGCATGTTGCCCAGCACCTCCCGGACGCGGGTCGGATCGGCCTGGACCCGTGGCAGCTCGGGCGCGATCGTGGTCACGCTGATCGACACCTGGGCCGCGTCGGCCGCGACTCGGAAGCCAGCGACGGATTCGTTGGCGAGCACGAGCAGGTCGACGGGCTCGCGTTTGAGGTCGAGCGCCCCGCGATCCGCGAGGGCGAGCGTCCGGAGGTCGTCGACGAGGCGTCCGAGCGTCCGCGTCTCCTCGAGGACCGCCTCGAGATGCTCCGGGTCGGCCGGGTACACGCCGTCGATGAGGCCCTCGAGGTTGCCCTGGATGACCGTGAGCGGCGTGCGCAACTCGTGGGTGATGTCCGCAAGCAGGGTCCTACGAGACGCTTCGTCCGTCTCGAGGCGCGCGCCCATCGCGTTGAACGCACGCGCGAGCGTCCGCACCTCGCGCGGACCGCGCTCCTCGACCCGGGCCGACAGGTCGCCCGCCTCGACCTGACGAGCGGCCGCGATGAGGTCGTCCAGGGGCGCCGCGACGCGCCCGATCGAGCGCGCCGCCGCGCGGACCCCCAGGACGCCGAGGACGAGCACGATGAGCGCCGCGAGCCGGGCGTCGCCGGACAGGCCGAAGAGCCCAAGCAGCCCCACCCGCGAGGACGATCGCAAGCGTGACGGCAGCCACGACGAAGAACGCGAACAGGATGCTGCCGAGCGCCATCCGCCAGAAGAACCCGCGCCGCGGCCATGGCGGGCCGTAGCGATCGGGTCGGCCACGGCCGTACCACCCGCCCCGCCGGCCCCATCCCCACGGTGGCACGCGCGCGTCCGTGGGCGGCCAAGCCTCGCCCTCGGGCCACCAGGGTGGAGGGTCGCGTGGCGGGCCCCAGCCGGGCATCAGCCGACCGGCTCGGCG
>VBHW01000362.1 GCA_005881055.1 Chloroflexota bacterium | reverse complement strand
CAAAGGCGAGCGCATGCACGAGGACGTCGAGCTCCCCGTGAGCCTCGCGCCAGCGGTCCATGACCCGCGCGATCTCGTAGTCCGACTGGACGTCGCAGGGCTCGACGAACGTCGACCCGAGGCGTTCTGCAAGCGGCCGGACCCGTCGCTCGATGAGGCTCTCGATCGACGAGAAGCCGATCGTCGCCCCCTCCGCGTGGAGTGCCTTGGCGATGCCCCAGGCGATCGAGTGATCGTTGGCGACGCCGAACACGAGCGCCTTCCTGCCGTCGAGCAGTCCCATGGCTCCTCCTGGCGCGGACGCGTCGCGTCGAGGATACCGCCGGGTGGAGGTGCCATCGGCCCGCTATCGTGGCCGGCCATGACACGCCTGTCCGGCATCCGCGGTCTCCTGCTCGACCTCGACGGGGTGCTCGTCCTCCAGGGTCGGGCGCTGCCGGGTGCGCAGGAGGCGCTCCGCGAGCTCGATCGTCGCGACCTGCCCTACCACGTCGTCACGAACACGTCCCTCTTCAGCCGGGAGTCGTTGGCGTCGTGGGGGAGGTCGGTCGGCCTCGATGTGCCTGCCGAACGGATCACCTCGGCATTGTCGGCGAGTGCCGCCTATACGGCCCATGCGTTCGCGGATCAGGCGCTCTACGTCATCGCGTCGGCGGACGCCAGGCGAGAGTTCGAGGGCCAGCGCCTCCTCTCGCACGGGGAGGCGGACGCACCCGACGCGGAGGCGGCGGCCGTCGTGATCGGCGATGCCCCCGAGGAGGCGACGTACGACAACCTCAACCGCGCGTTCCGCCTCATCCGGCGCGGGGCGCGCCTCATCGGCATGCACAAGAACCGATGGTGGCTGACGCCGGCCGGCCCGACGCTCGACTCCGGGGCCTTCGTCGCCGGCCTCGAGTTCGCCGCCGGCGTTCGCGGCATGATCCTCGGCAAGCCGTCGCCCGCGTTCTTCCGCGAGGCGGCCGACGAGATCCTCGCGGAGGTCAGGCGGGCGGCGCCACCCAACCTGCCCCGCCCTCATCGGGCGAACGTCCTCATGGTCGGGGACGACCTGTGGACCGACGTCCTCGCGGCACAGCGCCTGGGCCTCCGTGGAGCGTTCGTCCTGTCCGGCAAGCACGGGCGCGCCGAGCTCGAGCAGGCAGCCCGTCAGCCACGCGGCGGCGGGCGCCCGGACCTCGTGGCGGCCTCCCTGGCCGAGGTCATCGAGGCGCTAGACTAGGCCACCGAGGAGCACGCCGATGACGACCCAGGCCCAACCGCGACTGAAGATCACGTACGCGACGCTGCGCAACGACAACGACCAGCTCCACGCCCACTTCGAGGCAGGCGTCGCGAAGGTCCGCGAACGGCTCCTCGGCGGCTACCACCGCAACTACGTCGGTGGCACCGAGCGCGACGGCGATGGCACGTTCGAGAAGCGGTCGCCGATCGACGGTTCGGTCATGGGCACGTTCGCGAAGGGCACTCGGCAGGACGTCCGCGACGCGATCGCGGCGGCCCGAGAGGCCTTCCCGGCATGGGGTCACCGGCCGTGGCAGGAGCGCGTCGCGATCCTTCGCCGCGTGGCCGACGTGATCAGCCAGCGCCAGATGGAGTTCAGCGCGCTCCTCGCGATGGAGGTCGGCAAGAACCGTCTGGAGGCGCTCGGCGACGTCGAGGAGACGGCAGACCTCATCCGCTGGTCGTGCGACATGATGGAGCGCAACGACGGCTTCGACCACCCGATGGGCAACCTCGGGGACGAGACGGTCCACACCCGCTCGGTCCTCAAGCCGTATGGCGTCTGGGCGGTCATCAGCCCGTTCAACTTCCCGTTCGCGCTCTCCGGTGGGCCAGCCGGTGGCGCACTCGTCGCGGGCAACACGGTCGTCTACAAGCCCAGCTCCGACGCGCCGATCAGCGGTCAGTGCCTCCTCCAGGCGATGCGCGACGGCGGCGTCCGTGTTCAACCTGGTCATGGGTCCGGGCGAGGAGGTCGGCGCCGAGCTCCAGGAGAACGACGGCGTCGACGGGATCATCTTCACGGGCAGCTTCGAGGTCGGGTTCCACCTCTACAAGAACTTCGCGCGGCGGTTCCCCAAGCCGGTGATCGTCGAGATGGGCGGCAAGAACCCGGCGATCGTCTCGCGCAAGGCGGACCTCGACGAGGCGGCCGAGGGGATCATGCGCTCGGCCTTCGGCTTCTCGGGCCAGAAGTGCTCGGCGAACAGCCGGGTCTACGTCGAGCGGCCGGTCCTCGCCGACTTCACCCGGCGGCTCGTCGAGAAGACCGAGGCGATCACGATCGGCGACCCGGTCGAGCGGCAGAACTGGCTCGGGCCGGTCGTCAACCAGCGGGCGGTCGATCGCTACGGGCAGGCCGTGTCCGAGGCGCGCCAGGACGGGCGGATCCTCATCGGCGGCGAGCGCGTGACGGAGGAAGGGCTCGACAAGGGCTTCTTCGTCGCCCCGACCGTCGTCGGCGACCTCCCGCCGGACCACCGACTATTCCACGACGAGCTGTTCATCCCGTTCACGGTGCTGGCACCGGTCGATTCGGTCGACGAGGCGCTGCGGCTCTCGAACGACCACTGGCTCGGCCTCACCGCCGGGTTCTACTCCGAGGACAAGGCGGAGCGCGACCGGTTCCTCGACGAGATCGAGGCCGGCGTCGTCTACGTCAACCGGCGCGCGGGCGCCACGACCGGCGCCTGGCCGGGCATCCAGCCGTTCGGCGGCTGGAAGGGCTCCACCGCGACGGGCAAGGCGGGCGGCGGCCTTTACTACGTCCAGCAGTTCATGCGCGAGCAGAGCCAGACCGTCGTCGACTGACGGGACTCGCTGCGACAGCGGCAGACCCGCGCCTTCCGCGGGAACCACCCGCCGCTCCGGGGTGTAGCAGGGGCGTATCGCACCGCGCGCCCGGAGGCCCACCATGTCGCGCCGAATAGCTGCTCTCGTCGGCCTGCTCGCCCTGCCCGCCCTGCTGTGCTATCACGGGTTCACGATCCCGCCACGGACGACCGCGAGCGAGGTCCAGATCAAGGTCGCGCCGTGCGCGTTCGCGCCGACCGTCACGACCGTTGCCGTGGGCTCGACGGTGACATTCTTCAACGGCCCGGACTACACGCACCTCATCACAGGCGCCAACGCCGAGTGGGGTTCGCGGGACGTCGAGCTACGGCCCGACGAGGAGGTCTCGTACCGCTTCGACAAGGCCGGCGTCTATCCGTATGCCTGCGCGCTCCACCGCGGGATGTCCGGGACCGTGATCGTTGGCGACCCCGCCGTCGCGCTTGCCGGAACGGTAACGGACGATTCCGCCGGCTCGTCTGGCGGCGTATCCAACGCCGGCTCGACGATCGCGCCGCCTCCGACCGCGGACTCCGGGGCCACCTCGGGTCTCCCACCCGTCGCGCTCGTCCTCGGGGCGGGCGCCGGCGTCTTCATTGGCGCCGCCGCGACCTGGCTCGTCATGCGTCGCCGGCGGGGTGGCATCGAGCACGTCCTCGACCCCGCCGCGGACTGAACTGCTCGCGCGCGACCACCGGGGCGAGTCCAGCGTGACTCGTCGCGGGCGCCAGCCTGGGCGCTCGCACTCCGAGATGACCGACTGGGACAGTTGTCACGCTCGGTCGCGAGGATTCCGAGTCACGGTGGACTGACGCGGAGGGGTGCGGCTTGATCAAGGTCGGCCTCTTCGAGCACGGAGCCTCTGCTAGACTCGCGGACTATCCACACTGCATAAACCGTATGCGTCGAGGTGGTCCTTGGCCGAGGCTCCGTCACGGCTCGCGCGGGCGCGCGAAGTCCCCGATATCGTCACGGAGCTCCCGGGACCGAAAGCGCGGGCGCACATCGCCTTCGACGAGAAGTGGACCTCGCCGAGCCTGCCCAGGGCCTACCCGATCGTGCCGGTTCGGGGCGACGGCCTCGCTGTCGAGGACATCGATGGCAACGTCTTCCTCGACTTCGCGGCCGGGATCGCCGTCACGTCGACCGGCCACAGCCACCCGGCCGTGGTCGAGCGCGTCCAACGCCAGGCCGAGGACCTCATCCACTTCTCCGCGTCGGACTTCTACCTGCCGATCTACGCCGAGGTCTGCCGCGAGCTGGCGAGGATCGCGCCGATCGACGGCCGGGCACGGGCCTACCTCGGCAACAGCGGCACGGAGGTCGAAGCTCGCCCGGTTCGTGACGAAGCGGGAGTACCTCGTCGCGTTCCTCGGCGGGTTCCACGGCCGGACCTACGGCTCGATCTCGCTCACCGCCTCGAAGGCGAAGTACCACGAGGGCTTCGGCCCGCTGCTGCCTGGCATCTATCACGCCCCGTTCGGGCACGTGGCGGACCTGCGCTGGTTCGACGAGGTCCTCTTCGACAAGCTCGTGCCCGCCCGTGAGGTCGCGGCGATCATCGTGGAGCCGATCCAGGGCGAGGGCGGCTACGTCATCCCGGAGGACGGCTTCCTCGAGGGCCTTCGCGAGATCTGCGATCGCCACGGGATCCTGTTCGTCGCCGACGAGATCCAGTCCGGGGCGGGGCGCACCGGACGGATGTGGGCGGTCGATCACTGGGGGGTTCGCCCGGACATCGTCCTCACCGCCAAGGGGATCGCCTCGGGTATGCCCCTCGGGGCATTGGTCGCGCGCGCCGAGCTCCTCGAGGCGTGGGGTCCCGGCGCCCACGGCTCGACGTACGGCGGCAATCCGCTTGCCTGCGCGGCGGCCCTCGAGACGATCGCGCTTCTCGAGACGGGCCTCGTCGAGAACGCGGAGGTCCGGGGCCATCAGGCGCTGGCGGGGCTTGCTCCGCTTCGCTCGCGGTTCCCGGAGATCGTCCGCGACGTGCGCGGCAAGGGCCTGATGATCGGGATCGAGCTCGACACGCGCGAGCACGCCGACGCAGTCCAGTGGGCGGCGTTCCAGCGCGGGCTCCTCGTCCTGGAGGCTGGCCGCTCGGTCGTCCGGATGTCGCCGGCGCTCACCGTGAGCAGCGACGAGATCGAGACGGCCCTCCGGCTGTTCAGCGAGGCGGTCGCGGAGGTAGCCTCCGCGGCGTGATCGCACGCCGCCTCCGCATAGCGCTCCCGCGGCCCGTGGGGACTCACCGTCCCCAAGCGA
>VBHW01000048.1 GCA_005881055.1 Chloroflexota bacterium | reverse complement strand
GTCCTCGACGTCCTCGACCTGCGGATTGCCGCCGACGTGACGCTCGTCCTCGGGGTCCTCTCGATGGCGGCGGCGGCGCTGGCCGGGCTCGCGGACTACACCGACACGGACGGGACCGCGCGCACTCGCGCCACGCTCCATGCGACGCTCATGGTCGTCGCCCTCGTCGTCTACCTCGTGAGTCTCGTCCTCCGCGCGGCCGGGCCCGCAGATCGGGCACTGCCCGTCGCCCTGTCGATCGTCGGGTTCCTCGTCATCGCGGCGGCCGCATACGTCGGCGGCGAGGTGGCCTACGTCTTCGGCAACATGGTCAACCGGCATGCCTGGCGGGGAGCCGGCGCGAAGTGGCTGTCCCTCGAGCTGCCCGGCGACCTACCGGGCGGCGAGATCCCGGAGGCGACGCCGACGAAGGCGAAGCTCGGGATCAACACGCTCGTCCTCGTCCGGCAGGGCGAGGCCATCTTCGCGCTGCACGAGCAGTGCGCGCATGCCGGTGGGCCGCTGTCCCAGGGGGCGATCGTCGACGGGTGCATCGAGTGCCCCTGGCACGGCTCGCGCTTCCTCCTCGCGAACGGGCACATGCGCCGCGGCCCGGCCCTCTACGACCAGCCGGCGTACGAGGTCCGTCGGTCTGAAGCCGGTTGGGAGGCGCGCCGAAGCCAGTCCTGACGGAGTCCTGGCCCAGGTGTCGGCTCGAAGCGGCATGGTCGTCCAGACGCCGCTCGACGCGGGTTCGTTCCGTTTCACGTCCCGCCGGCCTTGACGCGAAGGAATTCGAGCACCCGGGGATCGATCCAACCGGGTGCGGCGTTCCGCTCCTCGAGGTTCTCGACGGCCATCCAGTCCACGAGCGCACCCTGCCAGCGCGCGTCCCAGCCGTCGGGCAGGGGGCGCGGCGCGCCGACGAACGGCCGCTCCGGGGCCGCCTCGCCTTCCGCGGCCGGCCACATCGGCGCATAGACGGCGCCCAGTCGCCCGTCGGGGCCCGCACCGACCCGCTCGAGCAGGGAGCGGAGCTCGCGCGCCAGGGCGGGGTCCAGGGCGACGAGGTCGCCCGGATCCGGGCGGTCGAGGTAGAGGCGCTGGAGGTCGAGCAGCCGGCCGAGCTCGCCGATCGGGTCGGGATGGTCGTCCACGCGCAGGTCGATCCAGCGATCGTTGCCGCCGCCGTAGCCGCCACCGGCCCGGACGACGAGGATCGCGGCGGACTCCCGGCCGCGCCGATCGCCGCCGGCCTCGTCGGCTGCCTGCAGACATGCGACCAGGCGCTCGGGGAACGCAGCGCGACCGGCGGTGAACGTGTCGACGAGCGCGTCGACGACCGCCGCTCCTCCGAGGATGTTTCCCTGCGCGGCGTAACCCGGCCCCGTCCGGCCGCCCGCCCATGCGAAGCAGCCGCGGCCCGTCCACGTCGCGGACCGTCCGGCGGCGTCGACGATCCCGGCCTGGCGGTCGGCCCGCAGGTCGTCTGCGGCGACGAGCCGATCGAGCGCCTCCTGGGCGCCCGCACCGCCGGCGATCAGGTCGAGGCCCGCGGGGCCGTAGGCGACGTTGGCGAACGACTGGGTCGCGACGGCGCCCACGCCCGCGCGCGCCCATGGGACGACCGAGCCGACGGCGAGGAACTTCGACTGGACGGCGACGCCGAGGTCTCCCGTTGCCTCGTCCAGCGCGACGATCGAGAACGTCATGGCGGCTCCCTGGTGGCGATCACGATCGAATCACGAGCGGATCAGGATCGGATCACGGCCGGATCACAGGCGAATTCTCGGGTCGAGCATCGCGTTGAGGATGTCGACGAACAGGTTCGCGGTCACGATGCACAGGGTCCCGAAGAGGACGGTGCCCATGATGAGCGGGACGTCCGCGGTCATGATCGATTCGACCGCGAGCTTGCCGATCCCCGGCCAGCTGAAGACCTGCTCCACGACGACGACGCCGCCCAGGAAGAAGCCGAGGTCGAGCCCGACCTGCGTCATGACGGGGCCGATCGCGTTGCGCAGGGCATGGCGCCAGCGGACGCGCGTCTCCCCGATGCCCTTGGCGCGGGCCGTCCGCACGTAGTCGCGGTGCAGCTCGTCGAGCATCGTCGTGCGCATGAGGCGGTTGTAGTACGCGGCGCCACTGAAGCCGAGCGTCAGGGCCGGCAGGAACAGGTAGCGCAGGTCGAACGGCTTGTACGTGCCACCGACCGGGAACACGTCGATCTTCGCGTTGTGCAGCTGGAAGACGGCCTCGAGGATGAGGTACCCGACCCAGAACGACGGGGCCGAGACGAGGACGATCGTCGTCGCGGTCGCCGCCCGGTCGAACCACGTGCCCCGGCGCGTCGCGGCCATGAGGCCGAGCGGGACGCCGATGACGAGCTCGAGCGCGAGGCCGGCGAGGGCGAGCTGGAGCGTCGCGGGGAACCGCTCGAGGATGAGCGGCAGGACGTCGCGATCCTGATGGTAGGAATGGCCGAAGTCGAGGTGGGCGAGCCGGCCGAGGTACGTGATGAGCTGGGCGAAGAACGGCTGGTCGAGGCCCAGGGCGTGCCGGATCCGCTCGACGTCCTCGGGGCTCGCCTTCACGCCTGCGACGAGGCGCGCCGGGTCGGCCGGCAGCACGTACGTCAGGTAGAACGTGATGATCGCGAGCGCGAAGAGGACGAGGATCGCCCAGAGCAGCCGGCGGACGATGTAGGCGGTCATGGACGAGGGGCCGGCGGGGCGGGGCGGCCGGCGGGGCGGCAGGCAGTGCCGCCCCGCTCAGCGTCGATCACGATCCGGGCTTCACCCACAGGTTGCGCAGGTCGTACTGCCACACGGGGTGGATGCTGAACCCGCCGACTCGCTTGCCGACGAGCGTGAACCACTCCTGGTGGCGGACCGGCACCCACGGGGCGTCGGCCATGATCTTCTTCTGGATGTCCTGGTATTCGGCGATCCGCTTCGTCGAGTCGGTCTCGCCCTTGGCCGCCGCCGCGAGCGCGTCGACGTCCTTGTTGCAGTACCACGATGCGTTCGCCCCGCCCTGGACCGCGGTCGCGCACGACAGGATCGGGTCGATGAAGTCGGACGGATCCGGGTAATCCTGGAACCAGCCGACCCAGCCGAGCGGCGCCTTGTGCGGCGTCTCGATCCGGTCGAGGAATGTCGAGAACTCCTCGGTGACGACGTTGACCGTGATCCCGACGTTCGCGAGGTCCTGCTGGAGGGCCTGGGCGATCGCCGGATCCGGATCGGTCGTGTCCGTGTACAGCGTCGACTTGAACCCGTTCGGGAAGCCCGCATCGGCGAGCATCTGCTTGGCCTTCGCCGGGTCGAAGCTGTAGGGGGTGCACGTCGGGTCGTAGCCCGGCATGTCGGGCGGGAAGATGCAGTCGGCCTTGACCCCGGCGCCGTGCACGAGCTTGATGATGTTGTCCTTGTCGATCGCGTACTCGATCGCCTGGCGGACCTTCACGTTGGACAGCGGCCCCTTGTTCGGCTGGCTCGCGTCCATGAACAGGTAGTCCGTGTCGACGAGCGTGTGGTGGACGACCTGGTCGGCGTACTGCGGATCGGTCGTGATCTGGGTGAACGAGCCGCTCGGGATCGTGTCGCCCATGAGGTCGAGCGTGCCCGCCTCGATCTGCTGGATGGCCGCGTTGTCGTCGACGCCGACCTTGAAGTCGAGCTCGTCGAGGTAGGGCTGGCCGGCCTGCCAGTAGCTCTTGTTCGCGACGAAGGTCGCCTGCTGGCCCTTCGTGTAGCTCTTGAGCGTGTACGGCCCCGTGCCGGTCGGCGCGGTCGCCACGACGCTCGCGTCGTGGGCGGTGCCCTTGGGCACGATCGCGGCGAACGGCGTGGCCATGACGTTGAGGAACGTCGCGTCGGCGTTGACGAGATCGAACTCGACGGTCGACGGGTCGATCGCCTTGATGCCCGAGGCCGTCGTCGCCTTGCCCGAGAGCACGTCGGCGGCGCCGACGATGTTGCCGAAGAAGCCGCCGGCCACCGGCGACGGGGACGGCTTGAGCTTCGGGTCGAGGACGCGGTTGATCGAGTCGACGACGTCCGCCGACGTCATGTCGCCCGCGACGGTCCCATCCGGCTTCACGAACTTCACGCCCGTGTGGAGCTTGAACGTGTACGTCTTGCCGTCCGAGGAGATCGTCGGCATGCCGTCGGCGAGCAGCGGGACCAGCTTCGTGCCGCTGTCGTACGTGACGAGCGTCTCGAACATCATCCGCTCGGCCGGCCAGGAGACGACGTCGTACCCCTTGGCCGGGTCGAAGTACTGGATGTCGCTGGCCCACGCAATGCTGAGCGTGCCGCCCTGCGGGATCGTCGACGCCGCAGGTGACGAGGGCGCCTCGCTCGTGCTCGCGCCGGGCGTGGCCGGGGCGGCACTCGCCGGTGGTTGGCTGGAGGTCGTCGTCGAGCACGCGGACACGATCAGTGCGACGACGACGGCTGCCCCCGATCCCCCTCTCCAGTGCAGACCCATGGTCAGTCTCCTCCTGCTGTCTCCCATACCCGGGCCGCGGCTTCTCCGCGTCCCGGAATCAGCGCCAGGAATGAGGGTCGAATGCGTCGGCCAGCGCGTCCCCGAGCAAATTGAACGAGAGGATCGTCGCCATGATCGCGATGCCGGGCAGGATCACGACACGCGGGTCGCTCTTGTAGTAGCCGATGTGCTCGAAGATCATCCCGCCCCACGACGCCGCCGGCGGCGGGACGCCCACCCCGAGGAACGAGAGGGTCGCCTCGAAGAGGACCGTCGAGGCGATCCCGAGCGTCGCGTACACGACGATGATCGAGAGCAGGTGGGGCATGACGTGCCGGGCGAGGATCCGGGCTTCATGGACGCCCACGGCACGGGCCGCGAGGATGAACTCGGTCTCCCGGATGACGACGACGCGGCCGTAGACGATCCGGGCGATGCCCGTCCACAGGACCGACGCGATCACGATGATGACGAGGGGCAGGCTCGGCCCGAGGACCGCCACGAGCGCGATCGCCAGGAGGAGCGCCGGGAACGAGAGCACGGCGTCCGTGATGCGCATGAGGATGGACTCCACGGGGATCGCGATCCGCGTCGCCTTGCCGCCCCGCCGCCGGAGGACGATCCGTGGCGTTCCGGCGAAGGCCGCGACCGCGCCGACCGTCACCCCGATCATCGTCGCGAGGAGGTTCGCCCCGATCCCGACGGTCAGGGACGTCCGCGCCCCGAACAGGAGCCGGCTGAGATAGTCCCGGCCGAGGTGATCGGTGCCGAGCGCGAACATCGCGTTGGGCCCGACCGGGTCGCCGTGGCTGTTCAGGCCTTCCCGTCGGAACTGGTGGTCGGGGTCGTACGGCGCCACGAGCGGCGCGAAGATCGCCAGGCCGATGATGACGATCACCCCGACCGCGCCGATCCAGAACGCGGGGTTGCGCCGCAGGACGCGCCAGAATCGCGGCCGGCCGCGTTCGAACGCGACCTCGTGATCCACCCGGAGCGCCTGGACATCGACCGTCACGCGCCGCCTCGGATCCCGTGGGGGTTGCCCCGGCGTCCGGCCCATCCGCGCCGCGGCAGCCGCGAATCCTACATCCGCTGGCGCATCGGGCCGTCGCCGTCCAGTACGGGGGAACGCGACAATCGGTTCTCGCGCTCGGCGTCGCGAACCAGCGCCGGCTCGGAGCATCATCCGCGTCGATGACCATCCGTCGCGAGATCGACCTGCCCGATCCGTGTCTCGTCGTCCTCGTCGGACCGGCCGGGTCCGGCAAGAGCACCCTGGCCGGCCGCCACTTCGGCCGGTCGGAGATCCTCGCGTCTGACGCGTTCCGGGCACGTATCGGCGCCGGCGAGGCCGACCAGGCCGTATCGCGAACGGCCTTCACGGTCCTCCACGCGGCGCTGGCACGCCGCCTGGCGCGAGGGCTCCTGACGGTTGTGGACGCGACCAGCGTCACGATCCGGCCGCGCCGGAGCCTCCTCGAGCGGGCGCGGGCCGCCCGACTGCCGGCCGTGGCCGTCGTCCTCGCCCTGCCGGTGGAGGACTGCCTCGCGAGCGACGCCGGCCGACCGGGGCGGCATGTGCCGCCCGACGTGATCCGGGCCCAGTGGCGTGCGATGGAGGAGAGCCTGGCCGTCCCGGGCAGGCTGATCGCGGAGGGCTTCGCGGCGGTGCACGTGCTCGGGTCGCGTGCGGAGATCGACGCCCTGACGATCGGGCGGTCGCCGGTCGAGCTCAGTCGGCAACGACGAGACGCAGCACGACCACGCAACCCGTAGGATCAGGGCCTCCAGCGCGGGCTCCGGGGCCCGGCTCGGCGATGGCGAGGGAGCGATGAACAAAAAGTCGTGGCGGATCGTCGCGGGCATCATGGCCGGCATCGTCGCCATCCTCGGCGGCGTCGCGATCGCGATCGTCGTCCTCCCGCCCGGCTCCCCACGCGAGTCGGCGCCGGCCGGCGGACCGGCCGCGCCATACACCCTCGAGAGCCCCTCCCCATCCCAGGTGGCCCTCGCGAGCTCGTCAGCCGCCGTCGCGGCGCCCTCGTCCGCCCCGAGCAAGGCGTCGCCCTCGCAGGCGCCACCGAGCGCACCGCCGG
Source organism: Chloroflexota bacterium (assembly GCA_005881055.1). Taxonomy (GTDB): domain Bacteria; phylum Chloroflexota; class Limnocylindria; order Limnocylindrales; family CSP1-4; genus C-114. The sequence continues at coordinate 2,225 of VBHW01000048.1, read as the reverse complement.
CGAGCCCTACCGCCGCCGTAGGGCCGAGCCAGGCCGCGCCGACAAGCACCCCGGCCAGCCAGTCCGTCCAGGGCGAGCCGACCGCGACGCTGACGTTCGTCAACCTCAAGCTCGATGCCACGACCGACCAACGCGGCGAGACGCGTCTGATCACGTTCTCGACCAACGGTCCCGGCACGATCTCGGCGCGCCTCATCACACGCTCCCCGCAGGGCGAGGCACGCATGTGCCTGAAGGCCGCCGGCCAGCAATTGTGCAAATTCGTGTCGAACGGGACGGTCACCGCCAACGCGATCTCGGGTCATACCGACTGGTCGGTCACGCTCCGCGGAGCCCAGGTCTTCACCCCCGTGACCGACATCGTCCTGACGTTCCCGGCGGCGTCCCCGTCGGTCACGATCAGTCACGCGCGCTTCGCAGGCAAGACCCACGAGGACTACAACGGGATCCAGGCTCGCGTCGACTCACGCGCGGACGGCGCGATCCACCTCGTCGCGTCGTGGACCGACCACGACTTCACGTACGGGGTCGACCTCAAGAACGAGACGAACGGGGCCGGCGACACGAGCCTCACCAACCAGGGTCCGGCGCGCACGACGGACGACTCGTTCAGGGCGGTCGCCGGGGCGACCTTCAAGCTGGGGCTGCGGAACGAGGACTCCGGGTCGTTCGGACGGACGCAGCTGGCAGCGACGATCAGCTGGCCGTGACGATCAGCCGGGCGTGGGACCGGGCAGCTCCTTCGGGCGGACGACGCGGCCGAACGGCTTGACCCGGACGTCCACCCAGACCCCCGAGCGCAGGTAGATGTCGTCGCGCGCGATCGCGAGTGCCTCGGCCTCGCTGGCGGCGCGCAGGAAGATGATCGCCGTCGAGAAGTCCGTGTAGCCGCCCGCCTCGATGACGATCCCCCGGTCGCGGAGGTCGAGGATCCGGCTCAGGTGTTCCGGACGCACGCTCGGCCTGAGCTCCGCCGCCCGTGGACCGTACGTCGCCTCGATGACGTAGATCGGCTCGATCGCGATGTCGGCAGGGACCTCGGTCGTCATCGTTGCCTCCGGTCGTTCGTGGCTACGTGCAGGTTACCCGGCCGCGATGAGGGCGATTGCCGTCGCCGCCACGGCGACACCGCCGAGCTGGACACTCGACATCCGCTCGCCCAGGAGGGCCGTCGCGAGGACGATCGTCGTGACCGGGTACATCGAGGAGAGGACGGCCGCGACGTCGAGGCGGCCGGCCTGGGCGGCCAGGACGAAGAAGGCGTTCCCGGCCATGTCGCCGACCCCGACCGCCATCGCGAGCGGCACGACGCCGCGCGGCACGCGCCACGCCCGATCGTTCCCCCGCCGCCGCGTCGCGACGACGAGCGCGCCGATGAGAGCCGCCTCAACCGCCCGCACGACGACGAGCGGCCCGAACACGACGCCGACCGTGAATCGCGAGGCGAAGACGTTGAAGAGCCCGAAGCCGAGCCCGGCGAGCAGTCCGAAGCGGACGCCGGACGGGCGCTGGCCGGTGGGGTCCGCGGAGATCGAGACGAGCACAACCGCGACGATCGCCAGCCCGATCCCGGCCAACCGCGCCGGTCCCGGCAGTCCCTGGAGCGCCGCGCCCACGACCACCGGGAGGGCGGCCGCGAGCACGCCGGCGATCGGCGCGACGACCGCGACGCGTCCGATGGCAAGGCCGTGGTAGAGGCTCGCGATCCCGATGCCACCGGCGAGGCCGCCGACCGTGGCCCAGGCGAGATCGGCCGGACCCGGGAGCGGCTCGCCGCGCACGAGGGCGATGACGAACGCGAGCGTCAGCCCGACGGCCTGCGAGACGATGACGACGCCGAGGACCGGCGCGCGACGGGCGGCCAGGCCGCCTCCGAAGTCGGCCGAACCCCAGGTCAGTGCGGAGAGGAGGCCGAAGGCGACGGCCGCCCAGCCCGGATCGAGCGTGGGGATCGGCGTTCGGTCAGGCGGAGACGCCGCTGGCGCCGGCGCCCGCCGACTCGGGCAACGGCCCGTCGGCACCCGGCCCATCGCCCGTCGGCTCGTCGTCCGACTGCGTCCCCTCGTCCACCGACACCGGGGCCGGTAGCTCGACGACCGCGTCGGCGGCGCTGTCGTACCGGTCCGACGTCGTGAGGTAGATGACCTGGAAGTCGCCCGCCAGCTCTCGGAGGAGCTCGATCGCCTGGGTGGCCCGTGCGTCGTCGAACGTCACGAACGGGTCGT
>VBHW01000347.1:4374-4644 GCA_005881055.1 Chloroflexota bacterium | reverse complement strand
CGTCGGTTGCCTGGAGCTGCCCGTTCGCGTCGAGCACCGGCTGCAGCCGGTCGTTCGCGTACTCGAGCTTGTACGGCTCGACGTTGATGAACGAGACCTTCTGGGTCTCGTGCGCGACGGCCTTGACCTGGTCGAGCGTCGGCCCGCACTGGCGGCTCGTGCAGAAGGCGGGCGTTGCGAAGACGAGCACGAACGGGATGTGGCCCTTGATCGCGTCGTCCTCGGAGAGCATGTAGAAGGCCGGGTCCGGCTTCGTGTCGGTAGACAGCG
>VBHW01000347.1:3761-4314 GCA_005881055.1 Chloroflexota bacterium | reverse complement strand
ACCTGGGGCGTGGAGCTCTTCTCGGCGACCTGGAACATGACGCGGGTCGTCTCGGTCAGGCCGGCCTTCGTCGTCGTGAAGTCGGCGGCCCAGTCGCCCGCCTCGGTGAACGTGACATCGGCGGCATAGAGGCCCTTCGTCCCCTCGATCGCCCAGATGAACCGGCCGTCGGCCGTCGCGACCGGAGTGGTGGCGCTCTTGCCGATGTCGAAGAACGCGACCTTCGCCGACATGTCCGGGGCGGCGATCGAGTTGTTCTGCGCGTCGGCGAAGCTGAACAGGAAGCGGCTCGGGCCGACGGCGTCCTGGACGTCGATGAGGATCGGGATCCGCGTCGTGCGCGCAGCAGCCGATGGCGAGGCACCCGAGGATCCTGTCGGCGATGTCGTGATGGACGGCCCGCACGCGGCGACGAGCATGGCGACGAGCAGGGCGACGAGCAGGGCGACGAGGCGGGGCGTGCCAAGGCACGTCCACACGCGGGGGAAGGCGCCCGGTCGGGCCGCCGGTCGGGGGGACATGGCGAGAGCGTAGCCGTGAGGCGGCGATCGTG
>VBHW01000347.1:0-3733 GCA_005881055.1 Chloroflexota bacterium | reverse complement strand
ACGATCGCCGCGCTAGAATGGCGCCGTCCGCGTCCGCCCAGCCGCGCGACCCCGGACGAGGAGGACGAGTGACCCGCTTCCAGAAGCTGGCCGCGACGACCGTCGCGACGACGTTCCTTCTCGTCGTCATCGGCGTCGTCGTCCGGTCGACGAACTCGGGCGTCGCCTGTCCCACCTGGCCGGGGTGCTTCCCGGGCCAGTTCCTGCCGGGCCTCGACGCGAGCCCGAACGTCTGGTTCGAATGGGTCCACCGGACGGTGGCCGTGATCATCGGCGTCCTCGTGCTCGGCCTCGCCGGGCTCGCCCTCCTCGACCATCGCGATCGCCCGTCGATCCTGTGGCCGAGCCTGGCCACCGTCGGGATCGCCCTGTTCCAGGCGTGGCTCGGCCGCGAGACGGTCCGCCTCGGCAACACCGGGCCGTCGGTCACCGCGCATCTCGCTACCGCGATGATCCTCCTGGGGGTCCTTCTCTTCGTGCTCGTGCGCAGCTTCTACCCGGCGCGGATCGGGGGCCGGGGGAGCAGCCAGCGCTTCACGCTCCTGACGGCCCTCGGCGCGGCCACGACCTACGCGCTCCTTCTCTTCGGGTCCAACGTCACGGCCCGGGACGCGGCGCTCGTCTTCCCGGACTGGCCGCTCATGGGCGGCACGCTCGTGCCGCCACTGACCGACGCCACGTCGGCCCACGTCCTCCATCGCTGGGTCGCGATCGCCGTGGGGCTCATCGCGGCGGCGATCGCCGTCGTGGCCTGGCGAACTCAGCGGGAGCATCGCTGGACGCTCCGCCTCGCGATCCTTGCGGGGGTCCTCTTCCCGATCCAGGCGATCGTCGGCGGGCTCCAGGTCCTGACGCGCCTCGAGCCGTGGACGCAGACCGCCCATCTCGCGCTCGGGGGGGCGATCTGGGGCGCGATGGCGAGCCTCGTCGTCGTGAGCTACTACGAGGCCCGAACCACGCCTGCGCTCGGGCGGGCGATGGCGGGGCCTGGCGCGCGCGGGGACGACGGCGACCTCGCGGACGACGCATCCGACGCCAACGCTCCTGCGCCGCGGACGGTGACGGACACCCTCCGCGCGTACGTGGCGCTGACGAAGCCGCGCATCATCGAGCTGCTCCTCGTGACGACCGTGCCGGCCATGATCCTCGCAGCGCGTGGCCTGCCGCGGCTCGACCTCGTCTTCTGGACGCTTCTCGGCGGATCGCTCGCGGCCGGCAGCGCGAACGCGATCAACTGCTACCTCGATCGCGACATCGACGGGCTCATGGCCCGCACCCGGCGGCGCCCGCTGCCGGCGCACGAGGTGGAGCCGGAACGGGCGGTCGTCTTCGGCATCACGCTCGGCGTGGCCTCGTTCGCGGTCCTGACGGTGTTCGTCAACCTCGTCTCGGCGTTCCTCGCCCTCCTGGCCATCGCCTTCTATGTCCTCGTCTACACGGTCCTCCTCAAGCGGACGACGCCGCAGAACATCGTCATCGGCGGTGCGGCCGGGGCCCTCCCGCCGGTCATCGGATGGGCGGCCGTGACGGGCAACGTCGGCCTCCCGGCGCTCATGCTCTTCGCGCTCGTCTTCTACTGGACCCCGCCCCACTTCTGGGCCCTGTCCCTGCGCATCCGCAAGGACTACGCGGCGGCTGGGGTGCCGATGCTGCCGGTCGTCCGGGGCGTCCCGGAGACGACGCGCCAGATCGGCCTCTACTCGATCCTCCTCGTCGCAATCTCGCTCGCGCTCTGGTCGGTCGCCCGGATGGGCGCGATCTACCTCGTCGCCGCGACGGTCCTGGGCGCGATCTTCCTCTGGCGCGCGTACGCGCTGTGGCGTGCAGGGTCATCGCCCGAGGCCTCCACCGCGGGGGCGATCCGCCTCTATCGATACTCGATCACGTACCTCGGCCTCCTGTTCCTCGCCGTCGCGGTCGACGCCCTGGTCAGCGTCCCGTTCGCCTGATCGGGCCCCCGCGGCCCGACAGTGCGCGCCACAACACGCCACGGTCAGCCCGGCGGTGGCACACTGCCGGCGCATGGACCTCCAGTTCCTCGGGGCGGCGACGACCGTGACCGGCTCGCAGTTCCTGCTGACCACCTCCCGGGCCCGCGTCCTCATCGACTGCGGGATGTTCCAGGGCAGCCCGAACGAGTCGATCCGCAACCGGATCCCATTCGCTTATGACCCTGGCGAAATCGACGCCATGCTCCTGACCCACGCTCACCTCGACCATTGCGGGCTCATCCCCCACGTCGTCAAGGAGGGCTTCAAAGGACCGATCTGGGCGACCGGTGGCACGGTCGAGTTGGCGGCCCTCGTCCTTCTCGACTCGGGGAAGCTCCAGGAGGAGTTCGCGAAGCGCGGAGCGCGCTGGGAGCGCCGTCACCCCGAAGAGGCCCTCGAGGCCGCGGTGGCCCTCGCCGATGCCGGCGCCGCCCTCGCCGATGCCGGCGCCGCCCTCGCCGATGCCGGGGCAACGATCTCCGGTGACGGGACAACGATGGCCGACGGCGACGCCCCCGCTGAGCCGCCGACTCAGATCACGATCCCCGACGGACCTGCCGGTCCGTATGCGGTGCCGGCGACGGGCAGCGTGGCGACCGGCGAGCACGTCCCGACGACGATCGAGCCCGCGCTGGCCGTTCCAATCGCCGAAGGCCCGACCGCGGCAACCCAGCCGCCCGCCGGGGGTCCAACGCACGCCACCACTGCCGTCGCCACAGCGCCAACCCCAGCTCTGACGACCGCGCCGGCCATCGTCCGGGCGCCCGACCCGGAGCGAGCCTTGCCCGCCCAGCCGCCCCATCTCGACGTCGACCTTGACGCGCCGCTGTACGACGAATCGGATGCGCGGGCCGCGCTTGGCTCGTTTCGGAGCGTCGATTACGGCCAGGAGATCGAGGTCGCGCCAGGGATCCACGCGACGTTCGTCGACGCGGGCCACATCCTCGGGTCGGCGATCATCCGGCTCCGTGTCGCCGATCGCGAGGGTGGACCCGAGCTCCGCATCGTCTTCTCGGGCGACCTCGGCCGACCGGGAACGCCGATCATCCGCGACCCGACCATCGTGACCGACGCCGAGTACGTCCTCGTTGAGTCGACGTACGGCGGCCGCGAGCATGAGCCGGGAGAGGAAGCAATCCGGATCCTCGCCGAAACGATTCGGCTGGTCGCCGACAGCGACGGCGTCCTGCTCGTGCCTTCGTTCGCCATCGGCCGAACCCAGGAGGTCGTCTGGCAGCTCGACCGCCTGCTCGAGGCGGGCACGATCCCGTCGCTGCCGCTTTATCTCGACTCGCCGATGGCATCCAAGGCGTCCGAGATCTACCGCCGCCATCCCGACTACTACGACGAGGAGACCCGCGACCTGCTCGAGCGCGAGGAGACGCCGCTCGACTATCCGAACCAGATCGTCGTGAACGACCTGCAGCAGTCACAGGCAATCGAGCGTGCCCCGCGGCCGTACATGATCGTCGCCTCAAACGGAATGCTCACCGGCGGTCGTGTAGTCGGCCATCTGCGCAACCTCATCGACGACCCCACGGCGGTCCTGCTCTTCGTCGGGTACCAGGGCGAGGGAACCCTCGGAGCGCATCTCCAGGCAGGGGCGAAGACCGTCCGACTCGACGGCCAGGAACGGGCCGTGCGCTGCAAGGTGCGGTCGATCAGCGGTTTCTCCGCCCATGCCGACGAGTCGGAGCTGCTCGACTGGCTGTCAGGGTTCAGTCGCGGCAAGAGCCCGGGCG
>VBHW01000346.1 GCA_005881055.1 Chloroflexota bacterium | reverse complement strand
GCTCGAGCGTGATCGTCTGGCCCGGCTCGCCGTCGATGAGCTCGACCTGGAGCTCGGTGCCGACCTCGACGCGGTACTGCTTCTGGCCGGTCTCGATGACTGCGTACATGGATCCTCGCGGGCGCGGCCGTCATCGGACGGTCACGTCGTGGACATAGTGAGGCGCCCGTCGATCCGGACGCGGAACGCGGAGTGTACGGCGAGGCTCGCCCGAGCGTCAAACGGAACTGCGCCGATCGGCGTGCCGATGACGGGAACGGCGTGCCGATGAAAGGCGTGCCGCGATCATGGCCGACCGCCTGCAACCGGGACGCGCCTACGTTGGAGGCCGGGGGGAACAGCCGCCGGGCGGGACTCCAGCGGGCCCGCTCGGTGGCGCTACCACGAGCCGTGCGGGCCGGCGCGTCCGGTCCGATGCGCCCGACCCATCATGGCTACCTGGAAGGAGCCTCGACCATGTGCCTGAACTGCGGCTGCATGCAGGCCCACAACGACATGGGCAAGCCCGGCGTGAACATCGTCTACGAGGACCTCAAGAAGGCGAGCGATGCCAACGGCAAGACCGTCGAGGAGACGCTCGAGATGATGAACCGCACGGCGTCACTCGACCGCGCAACGCATCCCGCCGAGTACGGCCTCGAGCGCGAGGCGGCCGTTCGCTAGGCCGCCGGATCGTCCGCCGGGTCATCCGCGAGCACCTCACCGGCGAGGTTGATCCGCTCGCGGACGATCGACTCGACCGGAAGCTCCCGCCCGACGAAGTCCTCGATCGACGAGACGATCTCCTCGGGACGCCCGACGCCTCCGGCCCCGCCGAGGGTCAGGCGCATGCGAAGCGCGACCCCGCGGTCCGCCGACCGCGTCGTGCACCAGAGCCCAAGCACATGCGGACGCACGTCCACGGCGACCCGGCCGCCACCCTTCTCCCGAATGCGCTCCAACCGCGGCGAGCTGAGCAGGCCTGCGACGGCGCCTGACATCGATCGGGACGCGTCGGCCCCGCCAGTCTCGTCCCCGGACCCGATCGTCACCCGGTAGTCGGCCGAGACGACCAGCGACGGCAGCGTCGGCGCGCCAACCCAGACATCTTCGAGATCCACGAGCCGGTAGCCCACCGGGGCGGCATGGAACACAGCATCGCGCACCTCGTGGATTCGCAACCGATCGACGAGGGCCACGTCGATCGGCTCCCGCTCGGCGAGCATCCCCACCGGCAGGGGTGCCGCGAACGTCACGCGTGGTCGAGGCCCGCCCGGTCCCTTCTCGGACCCCGCGAACGGCAGGCCGGACGTCGCGAGCGCCGCCTCCCAGGCCGTGACGGCATCCCGATGGGCGACGTCACGCGCAGCAGGGCCGCGCCCGACGAACAGCCGCCAGCGCTGGCGGACCTCGTTCATCCGACCACGGAATGAGCGACCACGTCTGGTAGTCTGCGCCTCGATGGAGGACGCCGAGAAGCCGCGTCCGGCATCGGTGCCCACCACGTTGCAGCCGGCCGGCCCCGCACCGTTCGCCGAACGGCGAGCGATCGAAGGCGGTCGTCGCGTCCGACCGCCCACTCCGCGCGTGGCGCTCCTCCTCTTCACGGCGTTCGCGCTCGCCTTCGTCCTGTACCTCGGCCGCGACGCGCTAAGCCCGTTCGTCGTCGGCCTGCTCTTCGTCTACCTGCTCGATCCCGCGGTCGAATGGCTGGGCCGCCTCGGCCTCCCGCGCGGCGTGGCGATCCTCCTCGTCTACGCCGTCGCCGTGGTGCTCGTCGCGGTTGCCATCGTCCTCGCGATCCCGCCGCTCATCGAGCAGGTCGGGCAGTTCTTCGGCGACACGCCCAAGCTCGCCGCGCTCATCCAGGACCAGCTCGCTCGCTTCCGGCAGGCGTACGAGGGGCTCGACATCCCGCCCGAGATGCGCGCCGCGATCGACCGCTCGCTCGCCCAGATCGGGCGCGACGCGGGCACGATCGGCCCGGGCCTGGTCCCGTGTTCAACTCCGTGGCCGGCTTCCTCGCGACGATCCTCGGCTACGTCATCATCCCGGTCTGGGTGTTCTACCTCCTGAAAGACAGGCCCTCGCTCACGATCGGGTTCGACCGGTCGCTGCCGGCCGAGTGGCGCGAGGACGTGTGGGCGGTCATCCGGATCGCCGAGCGCGTCTTCGGCCAATGGGTCCGCGGGGAGATCATCCTCGGCTCGACGGTCGCCGCGGCGACGTTCCTCGGCCTCCTGCTGCTCAGCGTCACGGTCGACCCGGTGTTCGGCCGGTTCGCGTTCTTCCTCGCGATCCTCGCCGGGCTCCTCGAGCTTCTGCCGATCATCGGCCCGATCATCGCCGCGGTCCCGATCATCCTCGTCGGGGCGACGGCCGGCCTCCAGGCGACGATCGCGGCGTTCGTCCTCACGCTGGCGATCCAGCAGCTCGAGAACTACCTCCTCGTGCCGACGATCCAGAGCGACGCGACGAAGCTCCACCCCTCGGCCGTGATGTTCGCGCTCATCATCGGTGCGGCGATCGGCGGGCTCCTCGGGGCGATCCTCGCGCTCCCGGTGACCGCCGCGGCGCGCGACATCTACCGGTACCTCTTCCGACGGTTGAGCCCACCGGGGGTCGACGAGGCGCCGCGCACGTCGATCGAAGCATTCGAGGAGGGCGTGGCCGAGCCAGACGGGGCGCCTCCGCCGCTCGGTACCGTCGTGGAGGCCGAGGACCGCCCGTGACCGAGCCCTCGTTCGATCCGGACTTCGACGCGTACAAGACCCTGCAGGTCGATCCCGAGGCCGATCCGGAGGTCATCCAGGCGGCCTTCCGCCGCCTCGCACAGAAATGGCACCCGGACGTGGCGAGCGAACCCGAGGCGGTCCGGCGCATGACGTCGATCAATCGGGCATGGGAGGTGCTCGGAGATCCGGCGCGTCGTGCCGCGTACGACCGGGCGCGGTCAGAGCGACGGTCGTGGCCGGGGAGCGTCAGCCCATCGGGCGGAGGAGCCGGCTCCGGGGCGTCCCGGTCGGCACCGCTGCCGCCGCGTCCGGCCGGTGGACCGTCGGGCAGCGTCCTGAACTTCGGGCGGTTCAACGGCTGGTCGCTCGGCGAGATCGCCCGCGTCGATCTCGAGTACATCGAATGGCTCGACCGGACCCCGATCGGCCGGCCGTACCGCGAGGAGGTCGACGAGATCCTCCGGCGGACCGGGCGCCGGAAGAGCCCGGAGGTCCAGGCGCGCGAGCGCCGGGGGCTGTTCCGCCGCCGGTGACGGGCCAGGCCACGCTCCAGGTCGTCGAGCTCTTCGTCGCCCTCGTCGGCGTCGGGGCGCTCGTCGCGCTCGTGGCGCGCCGCCTCGGCCTGCCCGACAGCATCGTCCTCGTCGTGCTCGGACTCGGGATCGGCGCGCTCGGTCCGGCCGGGCGGCTCGAGATCACCCCGGAGCTCGTGCTGGCGGTCCTCGTGCCTGGTCTCGTGTTCGAGGCCGCCTACCGCCTCGACATCGACGAGCTCCGGCGTACGTTCCTCGGTGCGGTGCTCCTGGCCGTGCCGGGCGTCCTGATCTCGGCCGGCGTCGTCGCCGTCGTGCTCGCGGCGTTCGCCGCCGTCCCGCTCGGCTCGGCGTTCCTCGTCGGGGCGATCGTGTCGGCGACCGACCCGGTCGCGGTCATCGCGACGTTCCGCCACCTGCATGCCCCGGGACGCCTCGCGACGCTCGTCGAGGCGGAGAGCCTGTTCAACGACGGCACCGCGGTCGTGATCTTCACGATCGCCGTGGGAGCCGTGGGCGGAGCCACGACGCCGCTCGCCGCGGTCGTGACGTTCGTCGCGACGGTGGCGATCAGCGCGCTCATCGGTTTCGGGCTCGGAGTCGTGGCGACGCGGGTCATGGGCGCGACCGACGACCAGGTCATCGAGCTGACGATCTCGGTCGTCCTGGCCTACGGCACGTACCTGCTCGCCGACCAGGTCCACGCCTCGGGGATCATCGCCACCGTCGTCGCTGGGATCGTCCTCGGCACGTACGGGAGGCGGATCGGCATGCCGCTCCGGACGTTCGACGCCCTCGACGCCACGTGGGAGTTCATCGCCTTCCTCCTCACCGCGCTCGTGTTCCTGCTCATCGGGACGGCGATCACGCTCGGCCAGCTCCGTGATGCGGCCGCCGCGATCGGCTGGGGCGTGGTGGCGATCCTCGCCGGGCGGGCCATCGCCGTGTACGTGCTCCTCGGCCTCGCCGCGCGCGGCCTGCGTGCCGTCCGTCGCGGACCGGAGGTGCCTCTCGCCTGGCTCCACGTGCTGTTCTGGGCGGGCCTGCGCGGGGCCATCGCGGTCGCGCTGG
>VBHW01000363.1:1378-3653 GCA_005881055.1 Chloroflexota bacterium | reverse complement strand
CATTGACGCGGGGTTCAAGACGATGTCGGCGCGCGAGGGCGTGCTGCCGCGGCCGATCGGGCTGGACGACGTGATCGTGACGACCTTGTCGGCCGAGCACGGATACCTGGAGCTCGGCCCGCGCGCCCCCGACCTCCGGATCGGGCAGCGCGTCGAGCTCATCCCGGACTACAACGACACGACCACCTTCCGGCACGACCAGTTCGTGGGCATGCGCAACGGCGTCGTCGACCAGGTCATCCCGCTGCTCGCCCGCGGCCGGTTGAGCTGACCCGGCGGGGACCGCGCTCGGATCGTGGAGTACGACCTGCTCATCCGCGGCGGTCGGGTCGTCGATGGCTCACACGGCGCCGTGCCCTTCCCCGCAGACGTGGCGGTCCGCGGCGATCGCATCGCGGCTGTTGGTCCGCTGTCGGACGCCCGCGCGGCGATCGTGATCGAGGCAAGCGGCCGGCTGGTCTCGCCCGGGTTCATCGACCCGCATGTCCATTCCGAGACCGCGCTGCGGGGCAACCGTGACGAGTTCGGCGCGCTGTTGCAGGGCGTCACGACGCACCTCACCGGCGCCGACGGCTTCGGGTGGGCGGGCGTCGGCGATCAGGACGTCGCGTCCCTCTGGCAGTCCACCGCGTTCGCGTATGGCCAGGGCGAGATGCACCCGAACTGGCCATCGCCCGGCCGCTATCTCGAGAGCTTCCACGATCTGCCCCTCAACGTGGCGGCCCTCGCGCCGCATCAGGCGATCCGCTTCGGGACCCTCGGCTGGACGGACCGCCCGGCCACTCGCGCGGAGCTGCGGGCCATGCGCCGCTCGACGCGCGAGTGGCTGGAGGCCGGCGCGGTCGGCCTGGCAACAGGCCTCGACTACCAGCCGGCGGCGTCCGCGACGACCGAGGAGCTCGTCGCGCTGTGCCGTGAGGCGGCCGCGGCGGGTGTCGTCTATGCGCCACATCAGCGCTACAACGAGCTGGGCAGGGCGGGCGCGTTCGCGGAGACGATCGAGATCGGGCGGCGCGCCGGCATCGCGGTCGCCGTCTCCCATGAGTTCGTGGACGACGAGACCGAGCCGATCCTCGACGGCGCTCGGGCCGACGTCGACATCACCATCGACTGGTATCTCTACCCGGCCGGATCCACCCACCTCCTGTCGCTGCTGCCGGTGGCAGAGGCGGCGGGCGGCCCGCGTGCCGTGCGGGCGCGCCTCTCGGACCCCGGCGAGAAGGAGCGTGTCGCGCGCCTGTTCGACGAGTCATTGGAACAGTCGAGCCGAAGCGGGGCCCGCGAGTACTTCTCCGCCACGCGGACAGGACGGCACATCGGACGCTCGATCGCCGAGGTCGCTTCCCAGGCCGGCGCGTCGCGCGGGGAGACGGCGGTGGACCTCCTGCTGGAGGAGATGCCCGATGCCCTGCTCGTGTTCCGACGGAACACGCCACCGGAGACGTTCGCGGCACTCGCACGACGAACGCTCGCCTGGCCGGGCTTCATGGTCGCGAGCGACGGCATCTACCACGGGGCGCTGCCCCATCCGCGCGCGTTCGGCTGCTTCGCGCGCGTGCTCGGGCAGTTCGTGCGGACGGACAGGGCGATCTCGATCGGGGACGCCGTCTATCGCATGGCGGGCTTTCCTGCCGAGCGGTATCGCCTTCGGGATCGAGGCCGCATCGCCGCCGGCCTGGCGGCCGACCTCGTCGTCTTCGATCCGGAGACCGTCGACGGCCCTGCAACCTGGGACGAACCACGACTGCCGCCGACCGGGATCGACGCCGTCATCCTCAATGGCGCGCTCGTCGTCGATCACGGGCTGCCGACGGGCCTCCGCCGCGGACGGGTCTTGCGCCGAGAGGGCTGACCGGCCGGGTACGTCCCATGGTTCGGGCGAAGCGACTCCCGCCGGAGTCAGCGGCCGGCCAGCTCGAGCGCGACGAGCGCCGCCTCGACGATGTGGTCTCGGTCGATCCCCGCCTCGCGGTACAGGTCGGGGATCGTTCCCGACTGGCCGAACGTCGGGACGCCGAGCGGGACGACCGGCACGCCATGGATGCCGCCGAGGAACGCGAGGGCGTGCGGCGCCGCATCGGCGACGGCGACGATCGGGGCGCCTCGCTCATGGTCTGGGAACAGGATGCGTGCGTGGCCGCCATCATCCAACCGGGCGCCGCGCGCCGCGCGCAGTCGGGCGCCCTGCATCTCCCTGAAGAGCCGACCGGGGCTCGTGAGCACGACCACATTCGCGGCGGCCTCCTCGGAGACAAGGAATCGGGCGGCCTCGACC
>VBHW01000363.1:579-1290 GCA_005881055.1 Chloroflexota bacterium | reverse complement strand
ACGTGGCTGCGCCAGGTGTCCCGCCCCAACCGGGCGAGCGCGTGCTGGGCCAGCGATTGGTCGACCGGGCGCGTAGTCAGCCGCAGGTAGGTGCTATGACCGGATCGGCGGGCGAGGCAGGCGTCGATGCCGTCGAGCAGCGCCCAGGCGGCCTCCTGCCCGAAGGCCGGCTCGTAGCCGACCAGGCCTGGCAACTCGATCCCGAGCGACGGTGTCACCGTCGACTGGTGGGCACCGCCCTCCGGACTCAGGCTGATCCCCGAGGGGGTGCCGACGAGGATGAACCGTGCCCCGCTGTAGAGGGCGTAGATCAGGCCGTCGAGGGCCCGGGCGATGAACGGGTCGTAGACCGTCCCGACCGGGACCAGTGGCTCGCCCAGGAGCTCGTCGGCCAGGCCGAACTGGCACAGCCACATAAAGAGGTTCATCTCGCTGATCCCGAGCTCGATGTGCTGCCCAGCTGGTCGCGGCTTCCACTCGAGGAGCCGGCTCGCCTCCTCGAAGATCCGTTCCTCGCGAACCGAGAACACCCCCACGCGATTGATCCAGCCGCCCAGGTTGGTGGAGATCGCCACGTCCGGCGAGGCCGTGACGAGGCGTGGACCGAGCCCGCCGTCGCGCGCGAGTTGGACGAGCGCTTCCCCGAACGCCCACTGTGTCGAGGACAACCCGGAAGTCCTCATCTCGAGGTCGGCCGGTGGCCGGACGGTC
>VBHW01000363.1:0-426 GCA_005881055.1 Chloroflexota bacterium | reverse complement strand
AGGCGCGCGCCGACCCGCAGGCGTCCCGCGGCCGCCTGACAGACGCGTCCGGCTGGAGACTCGGGCTCGAAGGAGGCCCAGGGATCCGCGGCGTCGGCGCCGAGCTCGGCGGCGAGTGCCTCGACCTGCTCCGGCAGCAGCAGGGCCGAGTGGTTCAGCGAGTCGCCGGCGAACGGCAATCGCCAGCCCTTGACTGTATACGCGAAGATCGCCGACGGCCGGCTGCGCTCTGCCGCGGCGGCGTCCAGCGCCGCCACGAGCTCCGTGATGTCGTGCCCGCCCAGGTCGGCCAGGATCGACGGAAGCAGCGCGTCGGGGATGGTCGCCATCGATCCGGCGATGTCGTCCCGCCGGGGCGTCGGTGCTCCGTCGACCAGTCGAGCCCGAACCTCGTCGCCGTCCCGGCGGATCAGGACCTGATACTCC
>VBHW01000349.1 GCA_005881055.1 Chloroflexota bacterium | reverse complement strand
TGGCCAGGCGTGACCTGCAACGTCGGGGTCATCCACGGCGGGACGCGACCGAACGTCGTCGCCGAGGAGGCTCGTCTCGAGGTCGACCTCCGCGCGATCACCCGGCCCGACCTCGAGGCGGCCGAAGCCGAGGTCCGCGCGCTCATCGCCCGACCGGCGGTGCCCGACGTCACCATCGATCTCGAGCCGATGGCGCGCTGGTGGCCGATGGAGAAGCTCGACCGGTCGAGCCTGCTCGTCGACACGGCGGTCGCGCTCGCCGGCCGCCTCGGGTTCGATCTCCGCGACGCGGCGACCGGCGGTGCGTCCGATGCGAACACGACCGCCGGGATGGGCGTCGCGAGCCTCGACGGCCTGGGACCGATCGGCGGGATGGATCACTCGCCGGCCGAGTACCTCGAGGTGGACTCGACGCTCCTCGCGGCACTCCTGCTCGCCCTTGCCCGCGACCCGGTCGTGGCCGGCTGGCGTGCGGAGCCGGCTCCGAGGGGCACCAAGCGACGCTGATGGACCTGCGCTGATGGGCCTGGGCTGATGGCCCGCCGCCGGCTCGTCTCCAGCGGCGCGCCGTGGGAGGCGACCGCCGGGTACAGCCGCGCGGTCGTCGTCGGCGACCAGTGCTGGGTCGCCGGGACGACGGATACCGGGCCCGACGGGACCGCCGCCCACCCGGGCGACGCCGGTGCCCAGGCGCGGGCGGCCCTGTCGAGGATCGAGCGGGCGCTCACGGAGGCGGGCTTCGAGCTCAGCGAGGTCGTTCGGACGCGGATGTACGTCACCGACATGGCGCGCTCCGCTGAGGTCCTGGCGGCCCACGGGCAGGTCTTCGGCGCCATTCGCCCGGCGGCGACGATCGTCGAGGTCGGCGCCCTCATCGAGCCGAGCCTGCTCGTCGAGATCGAGGCGGACGCCCGGCACGCCTGAGCGCCCGGACGCAGGTCGCGTGTCCCCTCAGGCAAGGCCGACGGCGCGTGCCAGGGCGACGAGGACGATCGCGGCGACGATCCCGAGGAGGAGGTTGCGCCGCCACGCGACGAGGAGGACGGCGAGCGCCACGGCCGGCCACGCGATCCCGACGAGGACGACCGTGTGGCCCGCCTCGTCCGTGGCGAGCACGGTGTTCGTCGCGGCGAGGGCGGCGAGCACGGCCGGGCCGACGAAGCGCAGGTACGCGAGGGCGACCGGCGGCAGCCGCTCGATCCCGGGTGCCAGGAGCGGCAGGGCACGCGACGGGTACGTGACCGCCCCCATGAGGAGGGCCAGGCCGACGAGCTCGATGCTCACGGGACGACGACCCCGCCTTCGACGGGCTCGCCGAGCCCTCGCGCCGGGACGAGAAAGGCGGCGAGCGGGCCCACCACGCCGCCGACGACGACGCCGACCGAGGGCGAGATCGCGAGGCCCACCGGGACCGCGACAGCCGCGCCGGCGACGGCAGCCGCCACGTCGCGGCGGCGCGAGACGAGGCCGACGGCCAGCCCGGCCATCGCGGCAGGGAACACGATGTCGAGCCCGAGCACGGCCGGGTTCGGGATCGCGCCGCTCCCGAGGAGGCCGACCAACGAGCCGACGATCCAGGGCAGGCAGACGAGCGCGGCCGCGATCCAGTAGCCCGGACCGTCGAACCGCCCGATCCTCCGGAAATGCGCGACGCTGAGCCCGAACGTCTCGTCGGTGAGCACGTGGGCCATCGCCGCGCGGCGGATGCGCGGCTGCTTCGCCATCCACGGCGAAATCGCCGCCGAGTAGAGCAGGTGCCGTGCGTTGAGGAACGCCGTGAGAAGGACGATGCCCGGCCAGCCGACCCCCTGGGCGAGGAGTCCGACCGCCGCGAACTGGGAGGCACCGCCGAGCACGATCGTGCACATTGCGAACGTCTCGATGGGCGACAGCCCGGCGTCCCGTGCCGCGATGCCGTAGACGACGGAGAAGCCGGCGGCTGATGCCACGAAGCCGAGACCGCTCAGGACGAGCGTCTTGCGCGCCGCCCTCAGATCCGTGGAGGGCCGGTCGGGAGACGTGTCGAGGGGTGCGTCGCCGGTGCCGCGTCCCATGTGGCGCTCAGCGCAGGAACGTCTTGCCGCAGGTCCCGTCGCAGACGACGAACAAGGCGTGCTTGTCGAGCGCGTAGCCCGCCACGTGGAGCAGGCCCGGACAGCCCTTCGTCGGGCACTTCCAGACCCACCAGCGATCGTTCGCGTCGGGCGGCGTCGTCTCGGCCGCGAGCGTCGCCGCGAGTCCCTCTCGCTCGGCCACGAGCCGCTCGATCGCCGCGGCGCGCTCCGAGGCCGACTCGCTCGTGTACGGATAGTTCTGGCCGACGTTCGAGGTCACGCGATCTCCAGCGGTTGACACGCGGCTGCGCACAGGGCATCGGAGCCGGGCGACGGTCGGGGCCGGTGGCGGTGGTCGTGAGCGCAGCGCGCCACCGGCATCGGGGAGTATAGCGGCGCCGAACGGGTGCGCCCGGCGTGGGTTTCGGGCGCGGTCAGCGCCGGATCCGAGCGCAGTCAGCCGCCGAACACGTCCGCGATCCGCTCGGCCATCTCGCGCTGCCAGGCGAGGTCCTGCGCGTACCAGGGCGCGGTGAGGATGACGCGATTCGGCCGCGCTCCGGCCGCAACGGCATCGGCGAGCCAGCGGCGCAACCGATCGGGGCCCTCGTCCGGCGACCCGGCGACGGCGATCGCGTCGAGCAGCTCGTCGTCGATCAGCTCGATCATCCGCGCGTGATCGCGTCGCACGAAGGCGCGGCGCAGGTCGCCCTGGATCCCGAGTCGACCATGGAG
>VBHW01000348.1 GCA_005881055.1 Chloroflexota bacterium | reverse complement strand
CCTCGCCTTCCGGCGACCGGGCAGAGGCAGCCGGAGGCGCTCGGGCCGCTGACGGGTCTGCCACTCGCCGCGCTTGGGGACTCAGCCACCCCAACCGACGAACGCAGATGATCGACCCGGTCGGCTGGTGACCCAGCCGCCCCATATGACGAACCGATCGTCGATTGGGGAGCCGGGCGCACCAAATGACGGCCTCAGCGCCCAATCCGTCGGTTCCGTTCGTCCGTTGGGGACGGTGGCGCCCCAAGGCGATACTGATCCGCCCCAGGCCCCAGTCGGCCGGCGTCGAGCCATACTTCGCGCATCGCGTGGAGGATCCCGACCATGGCGACGACCCTCGTGCGGATCGACCAGACGGCGGAGTGGGGCGCCCTCGAGCATCACGCGGCCGAGGTCCGCGATCGGCACCTGCGCGAGCTCTTCGCAGCGGACCCGGGGCGCGGGACCCGGCTGACGGTCGAGGCTGCAGGCCTGTTCCTCGACTACTCGAAGAACCGGATCACCGACGAGACGCTGACCCTGCTCCTCGCGCTCGCGAACCGGGCCGGCCTCCGCGATCGGATCGACGCGATGTTCCGGGGCGACCGGATCAACACGACCGAGGACCGGCCGGTCCTCCACGTCGCCCTGCGCGCGCCCGAGGGCACCCGGATCCTGGTCGACGCTCAGGACGTCGTGCCCGAGGTCCACGCGGTACTGCGGCGGATGGCCGAGTTCACCGATCGGATCCGCTCGGGGAGCTGGAAAGGGCACACCGGACGACGGATCCGCAACATCGTCAACATCGGGATCGGCGGCTCCGACCTCGGCCCGGCGATGGCCTACGACGCCCTGCGCTGGTACAGCGATCGGGCGCTGACTGTCCGCTTCGTGTCGAACGTCGACGGCACCGACGCCTACGAGGCGACCCGCGACCTCGACCCGGCCGAGACCTTGTTCATCGTCTGCTCGAAGACGTTCACGACCCTGGAGACGCTGACCAACGCGCGGACCGCGCGGGCATGGCTGCTCGACGGCCTCGGCGGCGACGAGGCTGCCGTCGCCCGTCACTTCGTCGCCGTCTCGACGAACGCGGAGAAGGTCGCGGCGTTCGGGATCGACCCCGCGAACATGTTCGAGTTCTGGGACTGGGTGGGCGGGCGCTACTCGTACGACTCGGCGGTCGGGCTGTCACTCATGATCGCGATCGGGCCCGACCGGTTCCGCGACATGCTCGCCGGCTTCCACGCCGTGGACGAGCACTTCCGGACCGCACCGTTCGAGCGCAACCTGCCGGTGCTGCTCGGCCTCATCGGCATCTGGTACGACGACTTCCTCGGCGCCGAGACGCAGGCGATCCTCCCGTACAGCAACTACCTCAGCAGGCTGACCGCCTACCTCCAGCAGCTCGACATGGAGAGCAACGGCAAGTCGGTCGATCGCGACGGCCGGCCCGTCACCGTCCAGACGGGCCCGGTCGTGTGGGGCACGCCGGGGACGAACGGCCAGCACGCGTACTACCAGCTCATCCACCAGGGCACGCGGCTCATTCCGGCCGACTTCATCGCGTTCACCCATGCCGCGGTCGAGATCGGCGGCGAGACCGGCGGGCACCAGGACCTGCTCATGGCGAACTTCTTCGCCCAGACGGAGGCCCTCGCCTTCGGCAAGACAGCGGAGGAGGTGCGCGCGGAGGGCGTCCCCGAGGCGCAGGTCCCGCACCGGACGTTCCGCGGTAACCACCCGACGAACACGATCCTCGCCGATCGCCTCGATCCCGCGACGCTCGGCAGCCTCGTTGCGCTCTACGAGCACAAGGTCTTCACCCAGGGGACGATCTGGGGGATCAACTCGTTCGACCAGTGGGGCGTCGAGCTCGGCAAGCAGCTCGCCCAGCGGATCGCCCCGGAGCTGACGGCGCCTGCCGCCCCCGCCCTCGGCCACGACTCCTCGACGAACGCGCTCATCGGTCGGTACCGGGCGGGCCGCGGCCGGACCTGAGCGTGCGATCGAGGGTAGCCGGCCGGCGCTGCGCAGCCCGCGGCCGTCAGAGGGCCCCGGACGCCTCCCGGTCGGCGGCCTCGGCCTCGGCCCGCGGCTCCTCGGCGAGCGGGGCGAGGTGCTCGACGAGGTTGTGTGCGCGCAGGACGCCGCGCCCGTCGCGGAGCTCGACGATCGTCAACCCGCACAGCGCGAAGGGGAACGTCCAGAACCGCTCGAGCGGCAGTCCGAGGAGGGTGAGCAGGACGAGCTTGAAGACGCCGTCGTGGCCGACGAGGAGGGTCCACGGCGCGTCCGGAGTGCCGGGCCCGGGATAACCGGAGACGGCCGGCCGGCTGCGCGATGACGCCAAACCCGGCGACGACGGAGCCGTCGGCGACCCGGCCGCCGCTACGGCGAGGCCCGCCACGGCCCGGTCGACCGCCGCCCGAGCCCGGACAGCGGCATCGATCACCCGTTCACCGCCCGGGGCGTTCGCCTGCAGGGGGTCGCGCCGCCACGCGGCGAGGAGCGCCCCGTCGTCGGCCTCGATGTCCTCGCGTCGGCGGCCTTCCCAGCCGCCCTGGGCGAGCTCGCTGAGGTCGACGTCCGCCCGCATCGCCGGACGAAGCCCCGATGCGCGGCCGATCGCCTCGGCCGCGACCTCCGCGGTGCCCGCCGCGCGCGCCAGTGGCGAATGCGCGATCTCCAG
>VBHW01000358.1:1489-7354 GCA_005881055.1 Chloroflexota bacterium | reverse complement strand
CACGACGAAGCCACTGCCGAGCAGCTCCGCGAGCTCATCACCAAGGGCGCGCTGGGCGGCCTCGTGTTCATCACGGACGATGCCCGCGGCCTGTACGAGGAGCTCAAGGAGCGCGGCGTCACCGACTTCACCCAGGAGCCCACCGACCACTTCTACGGGACCGACATGGGCGTCCGCGATCCCTTCGGCAACCCGATCCGGATCCTCCAGCAGGGAAAGGCCCGCCAGAAGGCGACCGCCTGAGCCACACCCACCCGAAAGGAGCACCCTGAGATGCCGACCAAGGCACCCACGAAGAGCAAGTACGACAACCGCGACGAGGACAGGGTCTTCAGCGAGGCAGAGCGCGCCGCGGTGGCGGCGACGGCCCGCGAGCGGAAGGCCGCGTCCGGCCGCAGCCCGCAGGAAGAGCGGGCGGAAGGCCTGCGGGACCTCCGGGAGAGCCTCGCGAAGATGCCCACCGATAACCGTGCGATGGGCGAGCGAATTCACAACATCGTGACCGAGGCCGTTCCCGCCCTCGTTGCCAAGACGTACTACGGCATGCCGGCCTACGCAACCGAGGGCAAGAACGGCAAGGTCATCGCCTTCTTCAAGCCGAAGTCGAAGTTCCGGGTCCGGTACTCCACGGTCGGCTTCCAGCCCGACGCGAGGCTCGACGACGGCGAGATGTGGCCGACCGAGTTCGCGGTCGTCAAGCTGACCCCGGCCGTCGAGAAGCGGATCGCCGGCCTCATCAAGAAAGCCGCGGGCTGAGCCCTTGGGCATCGACTGGGGCGCGATCGAAGTCAGAGGCGCCCGCGAGAACAACCTCCGCGACATCAGTCTCGACATCCCGAAACGCCGGCTGACCGTGTTCACCGGCGTTTCCGGGTCGGGCAAGAGCTCACTCGTGTTCAGCACGATCGCCGCGGAGTCGCAGCGGCTGATCAACGAGACGTACAGCGCCTTCGTACAGGGCTTCATGCCGACGCTCGCCCGGCCCGACGTCGACTCCCTCGAAGGCCTGACGACGGCGATCATCCTCGACCAGGAGCGGATGGGCGCTAACGTCCGGTCCACGGTCGGGACCGTCACCGATGCCAACGCGTTGCTGCGCGTGGTGTTCAGCCGGATCGGCAAGCCGCACATCGGCGGGCCGCAGGCGTACTCGTTCAACATCCCGTCGGTCAGCGGTGCCGGAGCGATCGCGATCGATCGCGGTCGCGGCCAGACCGTGAGCCGCAGCTTCAGCGTCGCCGGCGGGATGTGCCCGCGCTGCGAGGGCATGGGCACCGCGACGGCCATCGACCTGGCACAGCTCTACGACGAGAGCAGGTCGCTCGCGCAGGGCGCGATCCGTGTCCCCGGCTTCACCGCCGATGGCTGGTCGACCCGCATGTTCAGCGAGTCGGGCTTCTTCGACCCGGACAAGCCGATCTGCGACTACACCGAGACCGAGCTCCAGGACTTTCTGTACAAGGAGCCGACCAAGGTCAGGATCAACGGCATCAACCTGACCTACGAGGGGCTGGTCCCGAAGATCCAGAAGTCGATGCTGTCCAAGGACATCGACGCGATGCAGCCCCACATCCGGGCGTTCGTGGACCGAGCAGTCACGTTCAGCTCGTGCCCCGACTGCGGTGGCACGCGGCTGAACGAGGCAGCGCGGTCGTCGAAGATCGACGGAATCGAGTGGGTACGCGGCCTCGACGAGCCAGCGGTTGGGCCAATGCTCGCGGCACTCGGGGAGAGCCTTGACTCGTTCGTCGAGATGGGCCTCGGCTACCTCAGCCTCGATCGGCCATCCGGGACGCTCTCGGGCGGCGAGGCCCAGCGGACGCGGATGATCCGGAACCTCGGGTCGCCGCTGACCGACGTCACCTACGTCTTCGATGAGCCGACGATCGGCCTCCACGCGCATGACGTCGAGCGGACGAACGCGCTGCTCCAGCGCCTGCGCGACAAGGGCAACACGGTCCTCGTCGTCGAGCACGATCCGGAGGTCATCCGTATCGCGGACGAGGTCGTTGACATGGGCCCTGGGGCAGGTCCGCATGGCGGGACCGTCGTCTACCAGGGTTCGGTCGACGGCCTCATCGCGGCAGGCACCGCCACGGGCGTCCATCTCGATGCCCGCCAGGAGCTCAATTTGCAGCCCCGGTCGGCGCGCGGCGTGATCCCGATCCGGAACGCGAGGCTGCATAACCTGCAGGACGTCTCGGTCGACGGCAAGAGCTCGCTGATCCACGGATGTCTGCCCAGGACCGATCCCTCGGTCACGGTCATCGATCAATCGGCGATCCGGGGCTCACGCCGCTCGAATCCGGCAACGTACACCGGCATCCTCGACCCGATCCGGTCGGCATTCGCGAAGGCGAACGGTGTCAAGCCCGCGTTGTTCAGCGCGAACTCCGAGGGCGCTTGCCCGAACTGCAACGGCTTGGGCAAGACCTACACGAGCCTTGGGTTCATGGCGGAGGTCGTCAGCGTGTGCGAGGTGTGCGAGGGCCGTCGCTACACCGACGACGTGCTGGAGTACCGCCTCCGCGGACGGAACATCGTCGAGGTCCTGGCGATGTCGGTCGAGGAGGCGCGGGCCTTCTTCACGGAGAAGCCGGTCAAGGTGATGCTCGACCGCATGGCCGACGTGGGGATCGGCTACGTCTCGCTCGGCCAGGAACTGGACACGCTCTCCGGCGGCGAGCGCCAGCGCCTGAAGCTCGCGATCGAGATGTCGTCCGACACCGAGGTCTATGTCCTCGACGAGCCGACGACCGGGCTGCACATGCAGGACGTCGACAACCTGATCGGCCTGCTCGACCGACTCGTCGAGTCAGGCAGGACCGTGATCGTCATCGAGCACAACCTCGACGTCATCGCCCGGGCGGACTGGGTCATCGACCTGGGCCCCGGAGCCGGCCACGACGGCGGGCGGGTGATCTTCGAGGGCCCGCCGTCGGCCCTCCTCCGCGCCGAAGGCTCGCTCACGGGCGAACACCTCCGGCGGCGGCTGGAGCCGACCGCCGTCGGCGCTCGATCGTGATTACGACACCGGATCCGGATCTGGCGCGTAGAACGCGATCGTGTTCGCGTGGCTACGGGAACACACTGACGCCCCCGTCACCAGGACGGGGGCGTCATCGCTTGCGCGACGGAGGATCCCCCTAGGCCGTGCAGAGCACGTAGGCGCGGATCGACCAGGTCTTGCCCTTGAGAACCAGCGCGGATCCTGTGACTGTCCACGTGCGAGCCGCGCTCGGATAGGAGGCGATGAGCCGCACCTTGTCAGGGGTATCCGTCGTCGTGACGACGCCGCCACCACTGAGCATCGTGCTGCCGACCGCACAGGACGCCGCGGCCGAGGCGCTCTTGACGGTCGATGCGCTCGTGATGCCAGCTGGACCGGCGGGACCAGCGGGGCCCGTGGCTCCAGCGGGACCTGTGGCTCCAGCGGGACCTGTGGCTCCTGCGGGACCTGTGGCGCCGGCGGGACCTGTGGCTCCAGCGGGACCTGTGGCTCCAGCGGGGCCTGTGGCGCCGGCGGGACCGAGAAGACCGGATGCGCCGTCCGCCCCAGCGGGACCGGCGGGCCCTGCCGGACCCTGCGGTCCGGGATCGCCCTGGAGACCTTGCGGGCCTGCTGGACCGGCCGGGCCTTGCAGTCCAGGATCGCCTTGGGGACCCTGAGGGCCGCCGGCAGGACCGGCTGGGCCTTGCAGTCCAGGATCGCCTTGGGGACCCTGAGGACCGGCTGGACCGGCTGGACCCTGCGATCCGGGATCGCCCTGGATACCCTGAGGCCCGGCTGGACCCTGGGGTCCTGAATTGCCCTGGAGGCCCTGGGGGCCAGCGGGACCCGTCGGGCCAGTGGCACCGGTCGCGCCCGCCTTGGCCCACGAGACGAGACGCTCATAAGACCTGCATGCCCGGTGGCCGTTCCGTGGGACCACGATTCGGACCAGTCTCGTGTAGATGTTGACGCAGGCGTAGATCCGCGTCGTGTTCGAGTAGGTGTAGGCCGCGTCGGCCACGCCGGTAGAGCCGACGAGCAGGGCCGAGACCATTGCCAGCGTCAGAAGCCGGCGGTGGCGGAGTAGGCCTGGCAGAGATAGATGAGACATCAGTTCCTCGCCGGCGGTCGAGAGGATGAGTTGGTGGGGTATGACGAAACGACCAGTCCCGGTGGTCCTATGGTCACGCCACCGCCGACGTCGACCCATTACCCGATAGGCCCATCGAGTGGGCGTACGTTTGGCACCTCAGAGCCGCCGGGAGATGCCAACGGGGAGGAATGGCAGGTCGACCCTCGGCCGATGACTATCGGGCGGCCCAGTGGTCTGATTCGACGACGACAGAACGCGCGAAGGAGCACCGCGATGGACCAGAAGAACCTCGCCGATCTCTACGGCCTGGATCCGATCCCGTGGTCGCGGGCGCTCGAGGCGCTCGAGGCGACCGACCCGCAATCTCGCACCTTCCTCGCCACGACGCGACCCGACGGCCGGCCGCACGTCGCCGGGGTCGGCGCGCTATGGGATGAGGGCAGGGTCTACTTCGTGAGCGGCGCCGGGACACGCAAGAGCCGGAACGTCGCCCAGAACGCCCATTGCGCGATCGCGTTCGCATTGACCGGCATCGACCTGGTCGTCGAGGGCGAGGCCGAACGAGTGACCGACGACGAGACGCTCCAGCGACTCGCGAAGCGCTACGGCGACCAGGGTTGGCCGGCCACCGTGAAGGACGGCGCCTTCACCCACGAATACAGCGCGCCGAGCGCCGGCCCTCCGCCGTGGGACCTCTACGCGGTCAAGCCGAGGACGGTCTTCGGGGTACTGGCGGCCGAGCCCGGCGGGGCGACCCGCTGGCGGTTCGAGGCCTGACGGGCTGATCGGGTCGTGGGCTGAGAGGGTCGTGGGCCGATCCAGCTCACAGGGTCAGCTCGTCGGGAGTCTCGGGCCGCGCGCCGATCGACACGGGCTCACCCGCCAGCTCGCCCGGTGACTCGCCCGGCCGTGCCCTCGTCCGGCGGACGCCGATCTCGACGATGTCGTGCTTGAGGAGGAGGTCGAGGGTCCAGTCGATGGCGACGCGGATCCTCCGGTCGAGGGTGGGCAGGCGGAGCAGGTAATAGCTTCGCCACAGGAACCAGCCAAGCAGGCCGCTGACCTTGATGCCGAGAACGTCGCCGACTGCCTTGAACCGACCGACCGACACGAGCATGCCCAGCTGCCCGTAGTCGAACGGGGTCTGCGGTCGACCGTCGAGCGCGGCAAGGACGTTGCGCGCGGCATGCGGCCCTTCGCGGACCGCATGCTGGGCTGTCGCGGGCATCGGCCGATCTGTCCTGGGATCGATGATCGACGCGCAATCGCCGAGTGCCCAGATGTCCTCCACGCCGGGCAAGGCAAAGGTCGCATCGGGCGTCAGCCATCCGCGGCCATCTCGCGCGGCCGGGATCGATGCGAGGGCTGGATTCGGCGCGTTGCCGACCGTGCTGACGACAGTCGCCGTCGGGATCGTCGTCCCGTCATCGAGTTCCACCCGATCGATCTCGACTCGGGCGACGCGACGACCCAGCCGCAGGTCGATGCCCGCGGCGCGCAGCTTCTTCGTCGCGTACCGGCCGAGACGATCGCCGAGCTCCGAGAGGACGATCGGGCGGCCGTGGACGAGCACGACCCGGGGCTCGAGGCGGACGTCGTGGAAGCTCCGAGCGGCGAGCTCGACGAGGTCCTTGAGCTCGGCGGCGACTTCGACGCCGGTCGACCCGCCGCCCACGACCACGAACGTCAGGAGCCGCTCGCGTCGTTCGGCGTCCGATTCGATGCGCGCCTCTTCGAGCATGTCGAGCGCACGGTTGCGCAGGTAGAACGCGTCCCCAAG
>VBHW01000358.1:0-1333 GCA_005881055.1 Chloroflexota bacterium | reverse complement strand
CCGGGCAACATCCGCCGCAGCGGCACGACGACGTGCGTCGTTTCGATGGTTCCGGAGATGATGTCCGCGAGGAGTGGCTGGAAGACGAAGTAGTTGTCGCGGTTGAGGAGAAGGACCTCGATGGCCTCGTTGCCCGTCGACCCTTTTGCACCTGCAAGCCGGCGCTTGCGGCGCAGCTGCTTGGCAAGCTCCTGCGCGGCGCTGACGCCGGCAAACCCGCCGCCGAGGACCACGATCCGCTAGCTCCATTCCCCCGCCTTCGACCTCGCGACGTGCAGCCGTCGGCAGAGGTAGAGACCCGGCGCCGCGAGGGCAGCGCCTCGATCCAGCTCCGGCCAGCCGTCGTCGTCGAGCACCGGCAGCTCGATCCAGCCATGGTCGGGCCGCTAGCCTGTGCTCCAGCGGGAACGACTCCGCGTCGATCTCGGTGCCGACGTTCCTCGTCGCGCGAGGACCTGCGACCGGGGGTGCTACGCTCCGGTCGACAACTTCAGATCATCCGCCTGGGTCGCGAAGCCGGTGGGAGTCCGGCACAGTCCCGCTACGGTGACCGACGCGTGCGCGTCGGAAGTCCGGTCGCCGGCCCTGTCGGAGGTTGCTCGATCCTTCGAGAGAGAGGGAAGGCACCGTGCGCAGGACGATCCCGGACCCCTCCTTCCCGGCTGAAGCGAGGGGTCGTCGATTCCCCGACGATGCCGGGATCTTGCGCGAGGTGCGGGCCGCGACGGCGTTCCTCACGCGCATTCCAGTTGGCTCGTCCTCCTCGGACATCACCGGCGCGGCGGCATTCGCGCTCGTCGGCGGGCTGATCGGCCTCGTCGGCGCGGTGCCGTTGCTGCTCATCGGGCGACAGGCGCCCCTCGCCGCGGGCACACTCGCCGTGGGAGCGATCGCGCTGATCTCCGGGGGACTCCACCTTGACGGCCTCGCCGATACGGCCGATGCGCTCGCCGCTCCGAACGCCGCAGCTGCAGAGCGGGCGCGAAAGGACCCGCGCGCCGGTCCAGCCGGGGTCGCCGCCATCGCGATCGTCACGCTGGCCGACGCAGCGCTCCTCGCCACGCTTGCCGGGGGTGCCGGCGTGGTTGCCGCCGCTCTGGGCTGCGTCGCCGCGGGCGCTGGGTCGCGTGCGGCGCCGCCGATCGTCGCAGGGTTTCAACGCCTGCTGCCCGCCCGGAAGGCCGGCGAGGTTGGCGTCGGCGCCGGGGCCTGGTTCGGATCCCGGACCGGCTCGAGGGCCGCCTTCGTCTCCGCCATCTCCGCGATCGCGATAGGCGGTGTCGGGGCAGCCATCGCCGGCACGCTCGCTCCGGTGGTCGGAGTCATCGGGGGG
>VBHW01000357.1 GCA_005881055.1 Chloroflexota bacterium | reverse complement strand
CGCCGCGGTGAGCGGCAACGTCACGCCGCGCAGCACGGTCGCGGTCGTCGGCGACGGAGCGGTCGGCCTGTGCGCCGTGATCGCCGCGAAGCGGCTCGGGGCGGCGCGGATCATCGCGCTCAGCCGCAACCCGGCCCGTCAGGCGCTGGCCCGTGAGTTCGGGGCCACCGACATCGTCGCCGAACGCGGTGACGAGGCAACAACCGCGATCCTCGCGATGACCGACGGCGTCGGCGTCGATTCGGCCCTCGAGTGCGTCGGGACGGGCGAGTCCATGAACACCGCGTTCGCCATCGCGCGGCCGGGGTCGGTCGTCGGCGCCATCGTGCCGATCGAGACCGTCATCTTCCGCAACGTCGGCCTGCGCGGCGGCGTCGCCCCGGTCCGCCGGTACCTGCCCGAGCTCCTCGAGGACGTCCTCTCCGGGGACATCAACCCCGGCCGCGTCTTCGACTTCGAGACCGACCTCGACCATGTCGCCGACGCCTACGCGGCGATGGACGAGCGCAGGGCGATCAAGTCGCTCGTGCGGGTGGGAGCGATCTGACGAAAGGAGACCACCATGCAGGTCGAGCCGAAGCAGCCGACGGTGAAGGCCGCGGCCGAGACGTTCATCGGCGACGCCTGGTACGACGTCCTGGTCCGGGGCGAGGAGCCTTCACGGATCCGCGTCAGCGTCGTTCGCTTCGCGCCGGGCGCTCGTAACTCCTGGCATTCGCATGCGGTCGGTCAGACCGTGCACGTCACCGAAGGCGTCGGGCTCATCCAGTCGCGCGGCGGGCAGGCCATCGAGATCCATCCCGGCGACACGGTCCGTACGCCCGCGGGCGAATGGCATTGGCACGGCGCGGCTCCAGATCGTTTCATGACCCATCTCGCGATGTGGGAGGCGTCAGCTGAGGGCATGGAGGCAACCTGGGGCGAACAGGTCACCGACCCCGAGTACATCGGTGCGGCGAACGAGGCGTCCCGATGACGGCGTGGACCGACGACGAGCTGCAGCGGATCGGCGGGGCGACCGAGCTCCGGATCGCCTCGCGTCGACCCGACGGCAGCCTGCGGCCATTCATCCCGATCTGGGTCGTCAGCTCCGGCGACGACGTCTACGTCCGCTCCGCCTACGGCTGGGACAACCCGTGGTTCCAGCGCGCGCTGCGGTCAGGCGAGGGGCGCATCCGCGCGGGCGGAATGGAGCGTGACGTGACGTTCGAGCAGCCCGGCCCGGAGGTCGCGGAGGACCTGCACGCCGCCTATCACGCGAAGTACGACCGCTACGGGCCCAGGATGGTTGGAACGGTGGTGTCGCCCGAGGCCGCGAGGGCGACGCTCAGGCTAGTGCCTCGCTAGATCTCAGCCTCGCCGAGGATCTTCAGTCCCAGAGATCGATCTGGGGCAGCCCGGCGCTCCTGAGCGTTTCGTTCACCTGGGCGCAGTGGTAGACGTCGTGAGAAAAGACGCGCTGGAGCACTGAGCCGCGGGTGTGAACCCACGACGCGTCCCACTCGGGCCGACGGAGCACCTCGTCGAGCATCTCGAGCGTCCATCGGTCCAGGCAGCGCTCGACGATCCGGAACGTCGAGTGCAGCGCCTCGACGAGCGCCTCGGCGTTCAGGACATTGTCGAGGTCATCATCCCCAGGGCAGTTGTGCCCCGCGTCCGTGAACCGGGTCGTCTCCGCGCCGGGCTCGCCGGCGAAGTCGCAGAGCCAGAACACCCGCTGGCAGGCGGTGTGGCCGATGGTCGCCCACATCGGCCACCGCTCGGGCGACGGGCGGATCGCCAGCTGCTCGTCGGTGAGTGCCGCGACGACGTCGCGAAAGCGCCGGTCGTACTCGGGCCACATGCTGTAGGCCGGTCGGATCGTCGTCGTGCTCACGCGGTTCAGCGTAGCCGCCGGTTCCGGTCGGATCCTGTCAGAAATGCTCGCGGCCACCCATTCAGGCGCTCGAGCCTATCCTCAGACGGTGGCAGCCGCCATGTTGGCGGTCAGCACCTGGCGCAACGTGGCCGCGAATGCCTCCGGCTCGCCCGACTGGCCGTATTCGCCGCCGAGGAACCCGTCGTGACCGCCGGGGAAGGTGACGGGCTTCGTACCCAGCCGTTCGGCGACCGCCTTCGAGGCCCGACCGGCAAAGGCGGTCCCGGATGCCGCTCCGACGGCCATAACGATCCGGGTCGGTGCCGCCCGGAGGGCGTCGAAATCGGGCTGGAAGTGGATGCACGAGATCATGTTCTGGCCCACGAGAGGGTCATCTCGTGAACCGTCGTCCTCCGTCGGTAGTCCGAACATGCCGGGATCCGGGGCGGGCTGCTTCGAGAAATCTGCCGGGATCGGTCCCTCCTGGCTGGCGAGCACGATGAACTTCGCCATCGCCGGCCCCCGGCCTCGCCGCAGATACGTCTCGTGGATGTCGACGGCGGCTGCCAGTGCCGGCTCGCGGTCCGGGAGCACCTGGGCGGCAGGCGGCTCGTGCGCCACGAGGATGCGCACCTGCTCGGGATGGCGGGCGACGAGGGCAAGCGCGTTCACGGCGCCGCCGCTGCTGGCAAACAGGTCGACCGGTGCGCTGCCGAGCGCCGTGATCAGCCGGTGGAGGTCGTCGGCGTGCTCCTCGGGCGTGGACTCGGTGGAGTTGTCGATCTTCTGACTGCGCTCGACGCCGC
Source organism: Chloroflexota bacterium (assembly GCA_005881055.1). Lineage (GTDB taxonomy): Bacteria > Chloroflexota > Limnocylindria > Limnocylindrales > CSP1-4 > C-114. Next base: position 132 of record VBHW01000357.1, on the reverse strand, counting down.
GTGGGTCATAGGTGACGACCGTGCGGTCGGCGAAATACCCGGCCAGCGTGGCGAACCCCGCGGCGCCCATCGGCGACCCGATCAGCAGGAGCGGCGGCTCGGTGGTGGTGTCGTTGATCCGGATGTCGTAGG
>VBHW01000356.1 GCA_005881055.1 Chloroflexota bacterium | reverse complement strand
GAGGTCGACGACCCGCTCATCGCCATCCTGGCCGATCACCGCACCGGATCGTGCGTCGCCGTTCGAACCTCGGAAGCTGACCAGGCGCATGGCTCAACCCTCACTTCGTTCGCCGGACCCTGCCGCGATCGATGTCCATCGCGGGCCTGTCGTCTCGAGCCGCCCGGACCAACTCGTCGGGTCGGCAAGGCAGCAGGCACTGCCTGCCCGTCGGACGGAAGGCCCAACGTCGTCCAAACCAGCCCATTGTGGCGCAACCGTGAGCACAACGGCTGGCATCGAGCCGGTTCGGGCCGCGGCTGCGCCTTGAGCGCCGGCTAGGGGAGCGCCCTATCCAGAGCCTCCGCCGTCCCGGAGCACAGACCAGACCCACCGGGGGCGAATTGGGAGCTCCCGCGGGCGCGCACCGCACGCAGCGGCGACGGCATTGGCGATGGCTCCGCCCACGGCGACGACGGACGCTTCGCCGATCCCCTTCGCCCCGAACGGACCGTCGGGCGCGGGCACCTCGACGATCACCGTCTCGATTGCCGGGACGCTCGACGCCGTCGGCACCGCGTAATCGAGGAACGAACCTGTCAGGAGCTGGCCTTCCCCGTCGTGGACGAGCCGCTCGTAGAGTCCCCAGCCGATGCCCTGGATGGTGCCGCCCATCATCTGGCCCTCCACGAGCGCTGGGTTGAGCGCACGGCCGACGTCCTGGGCGACCACGACCCGCGGCACAGTCACGCGGCCGGTCTCGCGGTCGATCCGAACATGGACGAGGTGGGCGGCCGCCGAGGGGGCGAGGCTCTTCGGAACGGTCCGGCCGTGGCCCTCGATCGGCGGCTGCGAACCGCCGAAGTCGTGCGCCTTCTCGGCCAGGATGGCGACGCTGACACCCCGTTCGGGTGAGCCGAGGGGCCGGACCGTGCCGTCGACGATCTCGAGGTCGCCCGGGTCGATCTCGAGCTCGAGAGCCGCGAACTCGAGCAGCTGCCGCCGCGCATCCGATGCCGCGGCCTCGACGGCCCGGCCTGCCGAGTACGTGACCACGCTGCCGCCGCTCAACGGCGACTGGGGAGCGCTGCCGGTGTCGACGGTCACGACCCGGACCTGGTCGGGCCTCACGCCGAAGGCCTGCGCGGCGATGAGCCCGAAACCGTTCGTCGCCCCGGACATGTCGACGACGCCGGTGATGACGGCCAGCGTCCCGTCGGGCTCGAGCCGGCACACCGCGGCGGCTGGCTCCTTCCCGCCCGGCCAGTAGGCGAGCGCCAGCCCCACGCCCTCATCGGACGGCAGGCTCGCGCGGTCTCGCCACAGCGGATGCCCCCGCAACACCTCGAGGCATTCCCTCGCGCCGATTCGCGGCCATGGCTCGTCGTCCAGCATCGGGGTGTCCGGCTCGGCAAGGTTGGCGAGCCGCAGCTCGATCGGATCGATCCCCAACCGGACCGCCAGCTCGTCGACCAGCGATTCGAGGGCGAAGACGGTCTGGGGCGCGCCAGGCGCACGGTATGAGCCGGTCCCGAACCGGTTCGTGCGCACGGCGTATGCCCGGACGTCGAACGCCGCCCATTGGTATGGACCGCCGATGAGCACGGCGGCGATCGATTCGATCGACCACTCCGTATAGGCTCCCGCATCGAAGACGAGCCGCGCCTCCAGCGCGGTGAGCTGCCCCGACCGGTTCGCGCCGATCTTCAGCTCGATCGCGCTCGCGGACGCCGGGTTGGTCGCGGCGAAGTCCTCGCGCCGCGTGAGCGCCAGTCGGACAGGCCTCCTGAGCGCGAGGGCCGCGCCGGCGACGAGCGGCTCGACCACGATCACCTTGGACCCGAACGCCCCACCCAGCGGCGCGCCGTGGACACGCACGCCGCTGGCCGGCAGGCCGAAGATCTTCGCCAGCTGTCGTCGGGCATAGAACGTGCCCTGGGTGCTCGTCTCGACGGCCAGCGTGCCGTCGGGCTCGAGCCATGCCGTCGCCACGTGCGGCTCGAGATACGCCTGGTACACCCAGCTCGTCCGGAAGGTCCCCTCCACGACGACCTCGCCGCCCGCGAGGGCCTCATGGGCCTCACCGCGGACGTAGCGCTTGCGGCCGGTGACGTTGTCGGACAACCGTTCATCGTCGACGTCGGCGCCGCGGCCGCCGACCGCGGCGTGGGCGGCCCGGGCAGCTCCTTCGTCGTCCTCGACTGCCCCCGTGGGAACGACCCGTGCCGGGACGCTGGAGGGCGTCATCGCGTCGAGCAGGTCGATCACCGTCGGGAGAGGCTCTGCGTCGACGACGACCAGGTCGACCGCGTCGCTTGCCGCGGCCTCGGACTCCGCGACGACCAGGGCAAGCGGCTGACCAGCGAAGACGGCTTCGTCGCGAGCGAGGGGCTCGAACATACGCATGTCGCCTCGTCCCCTGATCGGCAGGTCGTCCGCGGTGAGGACCGCGACGACGCCAGGGGCCGCGAGCGCGGCCGCGCCATGTAGAGGCTGGGGACGATCCGCGCGTGCAGGAGGTCGCCGCGGGACGTGTCCGCCGCGTAGCGGATGGCGCCGGTCACCTTCTCGAGCGAGTCGGTCCGGGGCCGCCGGACTCCCAGGTGCGTGGCGATCCCCGGCGCGTCTGGCGGAATGTGGTGCGTCACCATCTGGCGCGCTGCGCTCGGACCGGCGGCGTGCCAGGCGATGCCTGGAGGCCGAGGGTCCATCGGGCGAGAAGGGCGCCCATCGTCAGACGGCGACTTCCGTGGACTGCGCTTGGTCGGTGGCCCCTCGTGCCGCCTGGAGCTCGGCGAGGCCGCCTGCCTTCAGCAGGCCGAGATCCGACGTGACCGTCAGCATCCGGAACCCCTGCTCGATGTAGCTTCGGGCGGCGGCCCCGTTGGCGCAGTGGATCCCCGCGGTGACGTCGTGACGCGCGCACGCAACACGGATCGCCT
>VBHW01000360.1 GCA_005881055.1 Chloroflexota bacterium | reverse complement strand
CGCGGACCGGTATGGCGTGCCGAATGCCTGTGCCCGGCTGGAGGACGCCCTTGCGCTTGGGCTGGACGCGGTCGTGATCGCCGTACCCGACCCCGCGCATCGCAACGCCGTCGTCACCGCCCTGCATGCCGGAGTGCACGTCCTCTGCGAGAAGCCGCTGGCCGTCAGCCTCGCGGAGTGTGACGAGATCCTCGTCGCCCGGGAGGAGCACGTCGTCCAATGCGGTTATATGAAGCTGTACGACCCCGCTGTCGAGCGGATGGTCGAGCGGCTGACCCATGGGCCGGCCGAGCTCGTCTACCTGTCGATCGAGGTCAATGATCCCGACCAGGCGCCGTTCGTCGACCACCTGGGAATCGTGACGGGCCAGGATGTGCCCCAGAGTCTCATCGAGGAGACGAGGCGGCGTGGCCGGGAAGCCGCGCGCGAGGCGCTCGGCGCCGAGCCCGATCCCGCACAGGCTCGTGCGTTCGAGGCGTACCTAGGGGCGCTCGTCCACGACGTCAGCCTCGCTCACCACCTGCTGCGATCGCTGGGTATGCGGGCGCCGTTCCCGATCGCCGATGCTGCGTACTTCGACGGTGGTCGGGGCGTGAGTCTTGCATGGACGTTGCCCGGCGACGGACGCGCCCACCTCGAACACCTGAACCTGCCCGCCGTCGCCGACTACCGCGAGCGGGTCACCGCGTACTGCCGGGACCGGATCCTGGAGCTCACCTTCCCGTCGCCGTACCTGCGCCATCACCCGACGCGCCTAGTCGAGCGCCGCTCGGATGGAACGGTCACGGGCCTGGAGACGATCGACGTTCGGGTCTCCTTTGAGGAGGCCTTCCGCAATGAGCTGCGGGCGTTCCATGCCGCGATCACGACCGGCGCCCAAGTGCGGGCCACCGTCGAAGCAGCACGGGACGACCTCGCCGCGCTGCTCGATGGGTTTCGCCTTGCAGCCAGTCGGCGGCGCATCGCCTGAGGCTGGTCCAGAACAGAAGGAGTCGGTTGGTGCGGATCGGGCTCTTCACAGATGGACTCAGGCACATGCCACGGCGCGACGCGCTGGCATGGGCCGCCGCACACGACATCACGGACGTCGAGATGAGCGTCGGCACCTGGGGCGCCCGGACCCACCTGGATCTGGCGGCGTTGCTTCGCGACCCTGCGGCGCGCGACGAGCTTCGACGGGATCTCGACGACGCCGGCATCCGGTTCAGCGCGGTGAACGCGGCCGGCAATCCGCTCCACCCGGACACGGCATCGCGTACCGAGGCTCAGGCGGCGGTGAAGGGAGCGATCCAGCTGGCCGCCCTCCTCGGCATCGACCGGGTCGTCACGATGGCCGGCAGCCCCGGCGGGCGGACCGGAGGCCCGATCGGCGTCTTTGGCCTGTGGTCCGTCAGCAACGACGATGAGTCGATCTGGGCGTGGCAGATGGAGACGGAGGTCGGACCGTACTGGCGCGCCATGTCGGATTGGATGGCGACCGCCGCCCCCGACGTCCGGGTGTGCCTGGAGCTCCATCCCGGTGTGTCCGTGTGGACCCTCGAGTCCTACCGCGCCCTGCGGGGCTACTGCGGGAACAACGTCGGGGTGAACATGGACCCGAGTCATTTCTGGTGGCAGGCGCGGACCCGATCCGGGTCATCGGAGAGCTCGGGCCGGTCGTCGGCTGGTGCCATGGCAAGGACACCACCCTCTACCCGGACCGGATCGCGTTGCACGGCGTGATGGATCACCGCTACCCGGTCGACGCGAGCTGGGCGCCGTGGCACTTCTCCGCGATCGGCGACGGCCATGACGTGGCGACCTGGTCTCGTCTCATCAAGGCGCTCCAGGCCGTCGGTCACGACTCGGTCGTCTCCATCGAGCACGAAGACCCGTCGCTGGCCCCAGAGGAGTGCATCCGCCGCTCGGTGGCGACGCTCAAGGTGGCACTCGCGTCGTGATCGCCCGTGGCTGAGGTCCAGCTCTCCGGCGTCGGGAAGCATTTCGACGGCATCCGCCTGCTCGAATCGCTCGACCTCATCGTGGATGACGCGGAGTTCGTCGTGCTCCTGGGTCCGTCCGGCTGCGGCAAGACGACCGCGCTGCGAATCATCGCGGGCCTCGAGCGCCCGACGTCGGGCAGGGTCCTCATCGGCGGGAAGGACGTGACGAGCCTCTCCCCGCGCGAGCGCGACGTCGCGATGGTCTTCCAGAGCTATGCGCTCTATCCGCACATGTCGATCGAGGACAACATCGGCTATCCGCTGAAGATTCGCGGGGTTCCCGGGCGAGACCGAGTCTCGGCGGTCAAGGCCGTCGCCGAGTCCCTGGAGGTCGGGCACCTGCTGTCCCGGAAGCCGCGCCAGCTGT
>VBHW01000359.1 GCA_005881055.1 Chloroflexota bacterium | reverse complement strand
CGACTACGCAGCCGCCGTGACCGCCCTGAACCAGACCCGCTACGGCCTTTCGTCGAGCATCTACACGAGCGACGCGAACACGGCCTTCCGGGCGATGCGCGACTTCGAGACGGGGATCGTCTACGTCAACGCGGGGACGATCGGGGCCGAGACGCACCTGCCGTTCGGCGGCACGAAGGAGACCGGCAACGGGCATCGGGAGGCCGGCCACGCCGCGCTCGACACGTACACGGAATGGAAGTCGATCTACGTCGACTTCTCGGGGCGACTGCAACGGGCCCAGATCGACAACCAGATCTCCGACTGATGGCCTCGCCGACCTTCGTCTCGGGGCCTGACGACGCACGTGCCGCGAGCGACTGGAGCGTGCCGGCGTCGTGAACCTGGATGACGTGCGCCAGATCGTGCGATCGCTGCCCGAGACCGAGGAGATCCTCACCTGGGGCACGGACGTGACGTTCCGCGTCCGCGGGAAGATCTTCGCGATCGGCGGGGACGGGAGTGACCGTCTCTCGGTCAAGGCGACGCCGGAGACGCAGGCGGACCTCATCGACATGGATCCGGAAACGTTCGCGCGCTCCGCGTACGTCGGCCGCTTCGGCTGGGTGACCGTCGCGCTCGATCGAGTGGAGCCCGCCCAACTACAGGCGCTGCTCGGGGAGGCGTGGCGCCGGACGGCACCCCGGCGCGTGGCCGCCGCCGTCGCCGGCGCGGAGGACGTGCGGCGATGACGGCGCGGGTCGACCCCTGGACCGTGCGCGTGGCGATGTGGAGCGCGCGCCACCGCTGGCCGGTGTTCGCCCTGTGGTTCGTCGGCACGGTGGGCCTCTTCGTCGCGAGCATCGCGATGGGCGGGACCCGCGCGCAGAGCGCCGTGTCCACGGACACGCGCGCGAAGTACGAATCGGCGAAGGCCTACGACGTCTTCAACGCGGGCGGGACGAAGGACCCCTCCCAGTCCTTCTACCTCGTCGCACGGGCGCGCGCCGGGACGGTGAGCGATCCCGCGGTCGCCACCTCGATCGAGTCGATCGTCGCGGCGCTTACATCGGCCACTTCCGACGTCGATGGCCAGACGGCCAAGACGTTCGACACCGTCGCGGACCCGCTGAAGGCCCCCGCGACGGCCGGCCTCGTGTCGCCGGACCGGACGACCGTCCGGATCGTCGCCCGCGTGAAGGGCGACGGGGCGATCCTCGAGAAGAAGCTCGCGCCCGTGCCCGCGCTCCTCGACCGCCTGCGCGACGAGAACCCGGCGCTCGAGCTCCTCGCGCTCAACAACACCCTCGCCAACAAGGAGATCAGCGAGGTCATCAACAGCGACCTGGACGGGTCGCTGAGGCTGACGATCCCGCTGACGTTCCTCATCCTCCTCGTGGCGTTCGGCGCGCTCGTGGCCGCCTCGGTCCCGCTCATGCTGGCCATCACGTCGCTCCTCGCGGCGTTCGGCATGCTCGGGATCTACAGCCAGCTCGTCGCGCCGGTCAGCCCGTACGCGAGCCAGCTCATCGTCCTCATCGGCCTCGCCGTCGCGGTCGACTACTCGCTGTTCATGGTCACTCGCTACCGGGCCGAGCGGCACCGGCGGGGCTACGACTCGCACCGGTTCCACGCTGGATCCACCTATCTCCGGCGGATCCTCCTGACGGTCGCGGCCGTCGGCGTCCTCGGGATCGCCGGCGCGACCGGCTCGACGATCGCGCTCGGCCTGGCGGCCGCCGGCTTGGTCGTCCTCGGCGCCTGGTCGATCAGGCGCCTCATGGAGCGCGGCAACGAGACGGAGAAGCTCGGGGCGATCCAGATCGCGAGCGGGACCGCCGGTCGTGCCGTCTTCTTCAGCGGACTTGCCGTCATGATCTCGATCGCCGGCCTGTTCATGCTCGACGACCCGTTCTTCCGGTCCATGGCGATCGGCACGATCGGCGTCGTCCTCATCTCGGTCGTCGGGAGCCTGACGTTCCTGCCGGCGACCCTGGCGATCCTCGTCGTCCGGCTCCTCGACCGCAACCGCGACGAGGGCAGCGGCCTGTGGAGCGCGCTCACCCGCGCCGTGATGGCGCGGCCGGTCATCTCCGCCGTGGCGGTCGGCGCGATCCTCCTGGCCCTCGCGAGCCCGTTCCTCCGGCTGCACATCGGCTCCACGGACCTCGACTCGTTCCCCGATCGCATCGAGGCGGTCAGGGCCGTGAACCTCATGTCCGCGAAATGGCCGGAAGGCTCGACGCTGCCGCTCACCGCGATCGTGACCCGGGCGGACGACCCGTCGACGAAGCCGGCGGTCAGCCGCTTCGCGGCGGACGTCCTGGCGATCCCCGGCGTCAGCGGGCCGATGACGAGCGACCTCTCACGCGACGGGAAGGTCACCCGGCTCGGCTTCACGCTGGCCGGCACGCTCAACGACTACCGGAACTGGGACATCGTCCGGCAGGTGCGCTCGCAGATCGTGCCCAAGGAGTTCCCGCCGAGGGGCGACGTGCGCGCGTACATCACCGGCGACGCCGCCTTCGCGATGGACCAGACCGACTTCTACAGCAACTCGATGCCCCTCGTGTTCGCCTTCGTCCTCGGTCTGAGCTTCGTCCTCCTCCTCGTGGCATTCCGGTCGATCGTCATCCCCATCAAGGCGATCCTCCTGAACCTGCTGTCGACGAGCGCCGCCTATGGGCTCCTGACGCTCGTGTTCCAGGAGGGCTTCCTCAAGGACGAGTTGGGCTTCAAGCCCGGGGTCATCGAGGCCTTCATCCCGCTGTTCATCTTCACGATCCTGTTCGGGCTTTCGATGGACTACCACGTGTTCATCCTCACGCGGATCAAGGAGGCACGGGATCGCGGGCTCGACTCGAACGCGGCCGTGGCGCGGGGGATCTCGATCACGTCGGGCACGATCACGAGCGCCGCGGCGATCATGGTCGTGGTGTTCGGCGTGTTCGTGACGCTCCAGATCACGGTGATCCGCCAGCTGGGGTTCGGCCTCGCGATCGCCGTGCTGCTCGACGCGACGGTCGTCCGGAGCATCCTCCTGCCGGCGACGATGCGGCT
>VBHW01000336.1 GCA_005881055.1 Chloroflexota bacterium | reverse complement strand
CCTCGACGGCCTTGTCGAAGTAGGCGATCGGGAATCGGGCTCCGAAGAGGAGCCAGCCGCCGATCGTTGCAGCGGCGAAAGTGACGAGCGCCAGGCGGACGAGGGCCCGGAAGTGCCCGAGCGGACCGGGCAGGACCATCAAGACCGCCAGGACCGTATAGCCGATGGCGTTGGCGGTGAACAGCAGGCCGCCGAGGCTGGCGTGCACCGCTGCCGTGACGAGGGTGAGCAGGACGATCGTGGAGCGCAGAAGGGCGTCGGCCGCTCGCGCGTCCCGTCGAGCGGTTGCGGTGATGTTCGTCATCGCGGTGCTCCTTGGTGTAACCGTTTCTTGCTACCTACGACTATCACGTAGTGTGAGCGCAAAACGGGCTACTGTCAAGTAGCACATGAGTTCCTGGCCTTGGCCCGAGCGAAGCCGGGAAGGTCCCGAGGGTCGAGGCGGCCTTCACGTGAAAGCCGAGGATCCGGCTGGTGCCGCCCGCCCGCAGGGCGTGCGCGTCGTCGATGCAGTCGCCACCGCGAGCGCCAAGAAGACGAGCGCGCAGAGCTTGTCCCCGGCATTCGCCCGGCCGAGCCGATCGCCGAGATCGAGGTGCTCGTCGACGAGCTCCCGGAGACCCAGGTGGGAGACCAGCGTGGCCGGCAGGAGGAGCCCCGCATCGGCCACCAGGCGGTCGTCGTCAAAGGCCGGGCCAACCCCGTCGAGGCTGTGCGAAGATCGCATTCAATCAGGTGCTCCTCCGTTGGGTCGATGGGTCGCTCTTCAACGCCATCTTCCCAGTTCAGAAGGGCACCTGATTCGTCCTACGTGCAGGCTCAAAGAGGCCGCGCTTCGGTGGATCCGGGCTTGGCGGCGGGCTCAGGCAGGCTGAGCGCTGTTGACCTCGAAGAGCAGAATCACGGGGTGCTGCGGGGAGCCCTGACAACCGGTCCGCCTTTCCGGCCCCCTACGTCGGGCCGTGCCGAGCGGCTGGCGAGGCGGACCCGGCGACGGAAATGGAGGTACCCATGCACCGTTTCGCTCGACCGGTCGGACTGCTCTGTATCTGGCTCGCCATGGCCTCGCCAGCGGTCGCCCTACCACCGGATCGCGAGGCCCTGATCAGCTCGCCGTTCGTCGACACGAGCTGCGGGTTCGAAGTCGACGTGTCCTTTCCCGTCCAGAACGAGTACGCCACCGCGTTCTTCGACCGGGATGGCAACGTGACGCGGGTCATCATCACGGGCCGGCTGGTCATCACCTTTACCAACCCTGTGAACGGGGTCTCCCTCACAGAGAACATCTCGGGTCCAGCTCAGATCGACCTCGTAAGCGGAACAGCTTTTGGCGACGGCCCTGGCGCGGGGCCACTGCCCGGCCTGGGGTCCGGCATCTGGTTAGGTTTCGGCAGGGTCGACTTCGTGACCGGCCAGACCCTCGGTCACTTCATCCCGCTTTGCCCGCTGCTGGCCGGCTCCTGATCTATCTGCTGAGGGTCGCGCGACCGCGAGCACCCGAGCCCGTCGTTCCTTTCTTTGCCTGACCGACTGAACCCTCGGCTCGCGCCGCGGTGGTTATCGTTGGAGGATCCGGCGGTTGCGGAGGCAAGGCCCCAGACCCCATGTTCATCGGCGGCTGGCGCGTCGCTCGTACCCCGCTCCTCGACATCGCCTACGAGGAGCACGGGTCGCCGGGCGGCGTGCCGGTCATCCTGCTCCATGGCTTCCCGGACGATCCCCGCGTCTACGATGGAACGATCGACGGCCTGGAGAGGCTCGGATGCCGTGCGATCGTTCCCTGGCTGCGGGGGTACGGCCCGACCCGGTTCCGCGATCCGGGGACCCTGCGCTCGGGTCAGCAGGCAGCCCTCGGTGCGGATCTCCGCGACTTGATCGAGGCGGTGCGAATCGGCCCAGCGATTCTCGTCGGCTACGACTGGGGCGGCCGGGCCGCATGCATGGTTGCGGCCCTCTGGCCCGAGCGCTGTCGCGGTCTAGTGACGGTTGGCGGCTACAACATCCAGGACCTGGCCAGGGCGAACCAGCCTGGTTCCGTCGACAACGAGTACCGGGCCTGGTACCAGTGGTACTTCAACACCGAGCGCGGGCGTGCCGGTCTCGAGCAGAACCGGCGGGACATCAGCCGGCTCCTGTGGCAGCTCTGGTCGCCCAACTGGCGGTTCGACGCGTCGACGTGGTGATCCACTCCTACCGGCACCGGCGTCTCGCGACGCTCGGCGACCCCGCGCTCGAGCCGATCGAGGAGCAGCTCGCCACACAGCCGGCGATCAGCGTGCCTGCGATCGTCCTCATCGGCGAGGCCGACGGCGTCGACCCGCCGCCGAAGGAGGACCATGACGCCGTCCATTTCACCGGTCCCTATGAGCGCCGCATCGTTCCGAGCGCAGGCCATTTCCTGCCTCGCGAGGCTCCCGACGCGGTCGTCGCGGCAGTGAGGACGCTCCTGGGCTGACGGGCGGCGCCTTCCGCGGCGTAGAGTCCCGACCGTGTCCGCCGCGGCCCGCGCCTTCGTCCTCCGACATGCCCGGCTGCGGCCGGTCCCCGGCCTCGAGGGCATACGCCTTCATCTGGCCGACGACGTCCTGACGCTGTGGCATGCCGTCCAGCTCGAGACGAAGG
>VBHW01000335.1 GCA_005881055.1 Chloroflexota bacterium | reverse complement strand
CGGGCGCGAAGTCGAGGACGCGCTGGAGAAGCCGCCGGGCGTGCCGGGCCCGCGTCGCACCCTCGGATAGAGGCATGCCCTCCGGCACCTCGACGATGCCGAGCGCCGTGAGCTCGCCCGCCTTCGGCTCGAGGAGGCCGGCGCCGATGCGCACGAGCTCCTCCGCCGTCATGGGGTTCGCGACCGGGATGAGGATCCGCGCGGGGAGCGGCGTCTTCGTGCTCATCCGGCCGCGTCGGAGCCGTTCGTCGGCCCGTTGCGGGTCGCCCGCGCCGCACGGATCGCCTCCCTGGCCGGCGCTCCGGACTCGCCCTCGTCCTCCTCCGATTCGCCAGACCGTGCTGCGGCGGGTTGCCCGGCGGGCCGCCGTGGGTTCGCGTTCCAGCGCTCGACGAGATATGGCTTGAGGAGCTCGAACGCGTGCGCCTGGCGCTCGACGTGCTCCTCGGCCTGCTCCGTCGTCAGGTGGCGGTTCTCGATGACGAAGCTGCCCACCCGGCCGAAGTAGATCGGCACGAGCGCCGCGACGTACTTCTCGATCCGATCGCCGGCCTGCCGGGCGGCGACCACGAGGTCGTAGATGACACGCGTCCAGACGTCGTCCGGGAAGTGGAACGGGGAGACGGCTTCGGCCATCTCGAGCGTCGAATGGCCGCTCGCCCCGGCCACGCCTCCCTCGCCGACGCCGGCGATCCCGAGGCGGTGCTGCGCGGCAGCGGCGAGCTCGCCGGCCTCGGCAGCGAGGGTGAGGACCGTCTCGACGTTCGCCGGGGCGAGCATCTCGGCCCAGGTGTCGGCCGTCGCGAGCGAGCCCTGGTGGAACTCGGAGAGCAGGCGGAGCGTGTTCACCTCGAGCGGCGGCGGGTCCATGATCCGCTCGAAGCCGTAGGCCGGCACGTCGTGCGAGCCGCGGATCGGCAGCCAGGCGTCGTGGTGCGCGGCCGCCAGACGGAGGATCGTGCCGACGACCTGGCGGAACATCGGCCCGAGGTCGGCGCCGGGGTCCTTCGGATCGTGGACCTTCGCGCCGAGGCGCGCCTGGCAGACGGCGAAGCCACCGGTGAGGGCGCTCGTCGTCATCCAGATGTCAATGCCGAACTTGCTGATGTCCGGCGTCCAGTCGTCGAGCGAGAGGTAGTGGCGGACAAGGTCGCCGCTGACCCCGAAGTCGCCCCCGATCGGCTGGCGGATGCGGTGTCCGTAGAGCGCCCGCGTCAGCGGGTACGTGACGGTGTTCGTGATCGTCCCGTCGTACTTGTACCGCGCGTACAGCGGCGCGACGAAGTCGTAGCCGCCCTTGAGGATCGGCCCGGCGAGCAGCTCGACCCACTCGGGCAGGATCGAGCGCAGGTCGCTGTCGACCACGACGAGCGCGTCGACCTCGAGCGCCGCCGCGATCTCGAAGATCGTGCGCAGTGCCGCGCCCTTGCCGCCGACGCCGTCGATCTCGGGGTACGTGAGGCTCACGCGGTCGAGCTTGTTCGTGGGCCGGACGAGGAGGATCTGCTCGACGTAGTCGGGCGGCTCGGTCTCCACGACGACTCGGCTCCGGCGAGCCCGCATCGGCATTGACGAGCACGGGCTTGAGATCCGGGAAGTACTGGACGAGGCCGGCCTGGCTGGCGCGCACGACGTAGCCGATCGTGGCGGCGTTCTTGAAGCTCGGGATGCCGACCATGATGTCGGCCCGACCCAGCCGGCCGATCTCGTCGCGGATCGCCGGCGGGAGCGCAGTCGCGGGCATCGGCCTCACCCTACCACCGCCGGCACGCCACCGTCGCGAGGGGGCGCGGCGTCGCCACCGTCGCGACGGGTGCCGCGTCGCAATGGGCGCGCCTTGTCGCGATCAGTCGCGCGGGATCATCACCGCCGCCCAGTCGTCGTTCGGGCGGCCGGGAACGTAGCGGCTGTTCGCCCCCTTGTATGCGAGCTCGCGGAACCCGATGCCCCGCCATGCGATGAGCCAGCGGTCGACCGGCGGGCGGACGAACGCCGTCCGGCGCACGAGGCTCCGCTCCTCGAACGCGGCGTCGAGCAGTCGCTTGCGCTCGAGCAGCGGGACGTCGAGGAGGACGTCGTCGTCGATCGAGAGCATGTCGATGGCCACGAAGCCGACGGGCAGGCCGGGGTCCGCCTGGGTCGTCCGTGCCGACGTGGCCATCGCGGCGGCCTGCGCCGACCGGCGACCGAAGAGCATCTGGCTCATGTACTCGCCGGCGGAGGGAGCCGTCACGCGCAGGTCCGTCGCCTGGTCGGGCATCGTCGCCTGGCGGGTGAGGTAGCCGTCGAGGACGAGGGCCGAGGTGCGGATCGCCTCGCGGAGCTCGGCGGCGATCGGGACGAGCGCCGGCCCTTCGAGGGCCTCGCCGTCGACGTCGAGGAACTCGGGCTCGGCGCCCGGGCCGTCGACGCCGAGGAGGATGCGCTCGCCAGACCAGAGCGGCTCGATGATCGGGTCGCGCACGTCGCGTGCCCGCTTGCGACCGAAGGCCTGGGGTCGCCAGGCGCGAACCTCGGTCTCCATGAGCCGGCCGGTCATCGAGGCATCCTAGCAAGGAGGGGCTCGCGGTGTCCGGCGCGCTCGGCGCCTGAGGCATCGTGCGCCGAGCCGAAGACGGCGCCCGCTATGATCGGCCGGTGCTGAGGCCCGGCGGCATCCTCGCCTCGATGACCCCCAGCGGCCGTGCGCGCGTGCCCGTCGCGTGGGCCCTGTACGACTTCGCGAACACGATCTTCAGCTATGCCGTCGTGTCGGTCGCGATCGGGCTGTGGCTGACCGACGATTCCCGCTTCGGCCAGGCGACCGGGCAGCTCGTCCAGGGCATCGCGGTCGCGACGAGCGTCGGGCTCAACGCCCTCGTCTCGCCGATCCTCGGCGCCATCAGCGACCGGGGCGGCCGCCGCCTGCCGTTCCTCCTCTTCTTCACGGCCCTGACGATCGTTCCCTCGGCCGTCATCGGCGCGAGCCCTGCGCTCGTCGGCGCGGCCCTGTTCGCGATCGCGAACTTCGGCTACCAGGCGGCGCTCATCTACTACGACTCGACGCTCCCGACGGTCTCGACCCCCGCTGCGCGCGGCCGGCTCTCCGGCACTGGTGTCGCGGTCGGGTACATGGGCACGATCTTCGTCGGCCTGCTGTTCCTCGCGACCGGCGTCACCACGCCCGAGGCGATGTTCCTCATCCAGGCGATCCTGTTCGCGCTCTTCGCGGCACCGATCTTCCTGTTCGTCCGCGAGACCGGCACCGGCGCGCCTGGCTTCCGGCTCTCGGAGGTCCCCGCGGCGATGGGCCAGCTCGGCCGGACGCTCGCCCACACGGGCCTCGTGCCGGGGCTCCGTCGCTTCCTGCTCGGCCGCTTCTTCTACAGCGATGCCGTGAACACGATCATCGTCGTCATGAGCGTCGTCGCGGTTCGGGGCATGGGGTTCACGACCGGCCAGTTCCTCCTCATCTCGCTCGGGCTCACGGTCGTCGCGATCGTCGCGTCGTTCGGCTGGGGC
>VBHW01000003.1 GCA_005881055.1 Chloroflexota bacterium | reverse complement strand
ACGGATCCCGGCTCCTCGGCCGACACCTGCCGGCGCAGCGCGGTGGCCACGGTCTCGCCCCAGCCGGGTGGCGCCAGCCGGGGCGCCAGGTCCGCGAGCGGCGCGAGGACGAACAGCCGCCGGCGCGCTTCGAGATGCGGCACCGTGAGCGGCAGGGCCGCCTTTGCCGGGTCGGCTGAGCGGCCGGCCGGCGGTCGCTCGACCGAGAGTCGCGCCCGACCGAACACGAGCAGGTCGAGGTCGAGCTCGCGCGGACCCCAGCGCCGCCGTTCGACCCGCCCGAAGGCCCGTTCGAGGGACTTGAGCGCGACGAGCAGCGCGGTCGCGCCCGTCGCCGGATCGGGACCGGCGGGAACGTCGAGGGCGACGACGGCGTTCCGGAACTCGGGCTGGTCCGTCACGCCCCACGGTGCGGTCGCGTACAGCCGCGAGACGCCGCGCAGGCGTGCCCCGGGCAGCGCGGCCAGCGCGCTCACCCCGGCCGCCAGGGTCGCATCCGCGTCGCCGAGGTTCGCCCCGAGCCCGACGTAGGCCCGCCGGATCCACCGGGCGGGCGTCCGGGCTCGGCCCGCGGCTAGACTCGATCGATGGCGAGGGTGATCGTCCGGATCTTCCATCTCGATCCCGGTTCGGGGGCCGGACCCTTCGTGCGACTCCTCGCCGATGCCCGTCGAGCGAACGGCCTGCGCAGGGTGGATGCCTTCCGGGCCGCCGGCGCGGACGAAGTCGAGCTCGTGGCCGGGCCGCCCGACGATACACCGTTCGGTCGCCGGCTCGCGGAGCTCCTCGCGGCAACGCAGCCCGCGGGGCGGGGCGACGGAATCGTCGTCCTCGGCTCAGGGGCGCTGCCGCTCGCGACGCCACGCGACCACCGCTCGTTCGTGACCGCCGCCGGCTCGAGGACGCGCTCGGCCCTCGCGAACAACCAGTACTCCGCGGATGCGATCGCGATCTCGATGCCCGGCGCGCTGCCGCCGATCCCGTCGATGACCGCCGACAACGCGCTCCCGCGCTGGCTCGCGGAGCGGGCCGGCTGGGCGGTGACCGACCTGCGCGGCCGATGGCGCCTCGCGGTCGACCTCGACAGCCCGCTCGACGTCGAGCTCGTCCGGCCCGGGGCGCTTCCGGCGGCCGTGGCCGTGCCGATGCGGGACCGCCGTGCGGCAATCCGGCGGGCATTCCACGACAGGAAGGCCGAGGTCCTCGTGACCGGGCGGACCTCGGCGGCGACGCTCGCCTGGCTCGAGCGCCACACCGCGTCCCGTGTGCGGGCGCTCGTCGAGGAGCGCGGCCTCCGCGCCGCCGATCCGCTCGCCGAGGTCGACCCGCCGGCGTCTCGTGGCCGACCGCCGACCTCGGTCCTCGGCCTGCTCCTCGATCGCGACGGACCCGCCTCGCTCGGTCAGAGCCTCGCCAGCCTGGCCGGCGCCGCGCTCGTCGACACCCGCGTCCTCCTCGCCCACCGGCTCGGCCCGGACGAGGGTGCCTGGCCGTCGGCCGAGGACCGCTTCGCGAGCGACCTCCTCGACTGGGGTGCCGTCTCCGACCCGTGGCTCTGCGAGCTCACGCGATCTGCGCTCATGGCCCCGATCCCGATCCTCCTCGGTGGGCACACCTTGGTGGGCCCGGCTGCCCGGCTGGTGGCCGGCCGCCCACCGCGAGCGGCCTGAGCACCGATGGAGACCGATCGCCCGTCGGGCGACCCCGTCCTCGTCGAGAAGCTCCGCGCGGAGATCGCAGAGAACGGGCCGATCACGTTCGCGCGCTTCATGGCCGTGGCGCTCGGCGACCCGGAGCGGGGCTACTACGCCGTGTCCGACGCGCGTCCCACCCGGTCGGGCGACTATCTCTCGGCCCCGGAGCTCCACCCCGTCTTCGGCGCGATCATCGCCCGCGTCCTCGACGAGGCCTGGCGGGCTCTCGAGCGGCCTGATCGCTTCCTCGTGCGCGAGTACGGGGCCGGGAACGGACGCCTGGTGCTGGACACGCTCGCGGGCCTCCGGGCGATCGACTCCGGGCTCCTCGAGAGGCTGCGCTACGAGGCCGTCGAGATCGTCGAGCGCCGGGCGGCGATGCTCGAGGAGCGCCTCGAGGCCGCGGGGTTCGGCCATGTGGTCCAGGCCCGCGGGGCGGGGGAGCGACCGGTCGTCGGGTGCGTCCTCGCGAACGAGTTCCTCGACGCCCTGCCCGTCCACCGGCTCGGACGCTCGGGTGGCCTTCTGCGCGAGGTCTACGTCGGCTGGACCGACGACGACGGCGGGCGCTTCGTCGACAGCCCGGGCGGGCCCTCGACGCCCGCGCTCGCGGAACGGCTGGCTGCCGAGGGGATCGAGCTGGGCGAAGGGCAGCAAGCCGAGGTCTGCCTGGAGATCGACTCATGGGCTGCCGACATGTCCGCCGCGGTGGAGCGTGGCTTCGCCGTCCTCGTCGACTACGGCCGCCGGGCCGAGGTCCTCTACGGCCCGGCCCGCCGTGCCGGGACGCTTCGCGCGTATCGGGACCACCGTGTCCACGACGACCTGTACGTGGCCGTCGGCCGGCAGGACCTGACCGCTCATGTCGACTTCACGGCCGTGGAACGAGCCACGGCCAGGCACGGTTGGCGCACGCTCGGCCTGACGAGCCAGGCGGAGTTCCTCGTCGGAGCCGGGCTCGGCCAGCTCCTCCTCGGGCGGCAGGCAGATCCCGCGATGTCGATCGGCGAGTACACGAGCCTGCGCGCCTCGATCGGACGGCTCCTCGACCCGCTGGCGCTCGGCGGCTTCCAGGTCCTCGTCCTCGGACGGGGACTCCCGGACGGGACGACGCTCGCCGGCCTCGAGTTCGAGGGTCCGCGCTGAGGGATTCTCGCGTCGTCGGGCTCGGCTCCCCTCGTCGTCGCGCCGAGCCGGGTAGTGCGTTCGGCCATTCGGATGTCCCGGAGCCGCGTGGTGGGCTGACGCGGCCCCGCGCCAGGAAATGGGTCGGGGGGCGGATCGCGCCGAGCGCGCGTGCAGGTTCGCGAGCCGCCCCCCGGCGGTGCCCCCGGCGGGTCCCCGATGGCGCCGCCAGCCTGCGCGCGCCCGTATCAGCGCGGCAATAGGGCGATCTCCCTATCCCGGCCCGTCCTCGTGCCCCGGTAGGCCTCGGGCCACCCGCCGACCGTCCGCCATGCGGTTCGTGCAGCGCGTCGCTGCTAGAATTTGTGAGGGCGGTGTACCTGCCGGTACGGCCGCGTCCGAGGGAGACCACCGTCGGCGCTCGCCTGTCGGCCGCCGGCCGAATGAGGTACACGTGACCGCGATCTGGTACATCGTCGGCTTCGCCTTCGCGGGCGTCTCGTTCGTCTTCCTCACGATCGGGGCCGCGTGGCTGCTCTCGCACCGCAACCGGGGCGACGTGCACAAGGGGCTCCCGTACGAGAGCGGCATCGACACGTACGGCGACACCCACGCGCGGTTCGGGCTCTCGTTCTACATCTATGCGCTGCTGTTCGTCGCGTTCGACATCGAGGTCGTCTTCATCTACCTCTGGGCGCTCATCTTCCGCGACCTCATGCTCGGCGGCTTCGTGAGCATGCTCATCTTCGTCGGGATCCTCCTCCTGGGGCTCGCGTACGCGTGGCGCAAGGGAGTCCTCACGTGGCACTGACCCGCGAGCCGAGCCTGCCCGCGAAGCGCGACCGGGACGAGGTCGTCAAGCCGATCGTCGTGCCGAACACGCTCTGGGACTCGAGCAACCCGCTCGCGTACGACGGCGGCCGCCCCTCGGAGATCACCCACCTCGCCGAGATCGAGAGGTCAGGCGCGGCCGCGCGCGACGATGCGCGTTGGAACGGCGCCCTCGAGATCATCCCCACGAAGGCCGACTACGTCCTCGACCTGCTCCGCGCGAACAGCCTCTGGCCGCTCCTGTCCGGCCTGGCCTGCTGCGCGATCGAGATGATGTCGGCCGCGACGAGCGTCAACGACATGGACCGCTGGGGCATGTTCCCGTTCCGGGCGAGCCCCCGCCAGGCCGACGTCCTCATCGTCGCCGGGACGTGCACGACGAAGATGGCCGGGCCGCTCGTCCGGCTCTGGGAGCAGATGCCCGAGCCGAAGTGGTGCGTCGCGATGGGCGACTGCACGTGCTCGGGGGGTCGCTACAAGCGGAGCTACTCGACGATCCAGGGGATCGACCGGATCATGCCGGTCGACGTCTACGTGCCGGGCTGTCCGCCCCGGCCCGAGGGGCTCATCTACGGGATGATGAAGCTCCAGCAGCTCGTCAAGGACCGCCGCGGCCATTGGCCGGAGCGCGCCATCGGGCCGACCGTCCCGGACGGGATCTGACCCGATGGATCGAGCGCTCCGCCGCCGTCTCGACGGCCGCTTCTCCGACGTGCTCACCGGCCCCATCCGGCAGCGCCACGACGAGACCGAGATGCGGATCGGGCCGGCCGACGTCGCCCAGGTCATGCGGGCCCTCCATGACGAGCCCGAGTTCCGCTTCAAGTTCCTCGCCGACCTGTGCGGCGTCGACACCGGCCGCGTCATGCAGGTCGTCTACCACGTGGGGAGCGACACGAGCCCGGACTGGATCCGCGTGATCGCCGACGGCCTGCCGCGCGACGACCCGCGCGTGCCCTCGGTGACCTTCCTGTGGAAGGGCGCCGAGTGGCAGGAGCGCGAGGCGTACGACATGTTCGGGATCATCTTCGAGGGCAACCGCGACCTGCGACGGATCTACATGCCGCCCGACTACACGAGCTTCCCGCTGCGCAAGGACTTCTTCCTCGCGGACGACGCGTCCCGATCCCCGGCGATGGGCGTCCGCCACCTCGAGCAGGTCCACGCGCCGCGCAACGCCGCGCCGGACGACGTCGTTCGGCAGGCGACCTCGTCCTGAGCGTCGAGCGACCATGACGACCGCCCAGCATCCCGGCTCGCACGCCTCCGCCGACGACCCGCGCGTCACGCTCGACGAGCAGATCGGGGTCTTCGAGCCGATCCCGCCGTATCCGCCGCGGACGGAGCGCGAGGCCGAGTTCTACACGCTCGGCGACGGGGAGATGTTCATCAACATCGGGCCCCAGCACCCGTCGACGCACGGCGTCCTCCGGGTCGTCCTCAAGATCCGCGGCGAGCAGGTCGTCGACCTCGATCCGGTCCTCGGCTACCTCCACCGGGGCGTCGAGAAGCTCTGCGAGAACGCCGACTACCACCAGGCGATCTGCTACACGGACCCGCTCGAGTACGTGAGCTCGCTGTTCATGGAGTGGGCGCCGGTCATCGCGTTCGAGAAGCTCCTCGACGTCCAGGTGCCTCGCCGGGCCGAGTACATCCGCGTCCTCACGGGCGAGCTCAACCGGGTCATGAGCCACATCATGTTCGTCGGCTGGATGGCCCTCGACCTCGGCGGCCTCACGCCGATCCTGTGGGGCTTCATCGAGCGCGACGAGATCGTCGAGATGCTGGCCGGCGTCACCGGCCAGCGGATGCTCTTCAACTACTACCGGATCGGCGGCGTCAACGGCGACCTCAACCACGACTTCATGAGCCGCCTCGGCCGCTGGATGAGCCACGCGACGAGCCAGCTCGAGGCCGAGCTCGCGCTCCTCAACGAGAACGAGATCTTCGTCCGGCGGATGCGCGGCCTCGGCGTCGTCGACAGCGAGACGGCCCTCCGGATGTGCCTCTCCGGCCCGAACCTGCGGGCGACCGGCGTCCCCTTCGACGTCCGCCGGGCGCACCCGTATTCCGTGTACCCCGAGCTCGACTTCGACGTCGTCACGCGGGCGGAGGGCGACTGCCTCGCCCGCTACCTCCTGCGCATGGACGAGATCCGCCAGAGCATCCGGATCATCGACCAGTGCCTCCACGAGATGCCCGACGGCCCGGTCATCGCCAAGCTGCCGCGCCTCCTCCGCCCGCGGCCGGGACGTGCGTACGCGGCGGTCGAGGGCCCGCGCGGCCAGTACGCGACGTACGCGATCAGCGACGGGACCGACCAGCCGTTCCGGATGCGGATCCACGACCCGAGCTTCGTCAACCTCCAGACGGTCGGCCTCGTCATGCCCGGCAACCTCGTCGCGGACACGATGGCGGTCATGGCGTCGCTCGACCCGATCATGGGCGGCGTCGACAAGTGACGGCCGCGGTCGGAAGGACATGGAGCCGGCTGACGCTCGCCGGCAGGGCCGTCTTCATCGGCGTGCCGATCCTCGTCGCGCTGCTCGTCCCGCTCGTCCTCGTCATCACGCTGTTCGGCGGGACGATCGTCGACGTCCTCGCGGCCAACCTGCCGATCGTCCGCTTCGCCGTCGCGGCGACGGCGGTCCTCCTCATGAGCGTGCCGACGGCCTTCGTGATCATCTACATGGAGATGAAGGTCATCGCGCTCATGAACCTGCGCCTCGGGCCGGACCGCGTGGGGCCGTGGGGCACGCTGCTATCGGTCGTCCACGGGCTCAAGGTGCTCGTGAAGGAGGACTTCACCCCGACCGGCGTCGACTCGACCGTCTTCACGTGGGCGCCGGTCGTCGTCTACCTCGCGAGCGTCATGAGCCTGCTCGTCATCCCGTTCGCACCGGGCCTCTTCGGGCAGGACCTCAACCTCGGGCTCCTGTACTTCTTCGCGATCGGCGGACTGTCGGTCGTCGGGCTCCTCATGGCCGGCTGGTCGAGCTTCAACAAGTACTCGCTTCTCGGCGGCCTGCGCTCCGCGGCCCAGGTCGTGAGCTACGAGATCCCGCTCACGCTCTCGGTCGTCGGGCTCATCCTCCTCGCCGGCACGATGAGCCTGAACCAGATCGTGCTCATGCAGTCCGGGTCGTTCCTCGACTGGAACGTCTTCCGACAGCCGCTCGGGGCGCTGATCTTCTTCATCGCCGCGACCGCGGAGGCGAACCGCACGCCGTTCGACCTCACGGAAGCCGACAGCGAGATCGTGGCCGGCTTCGCGACCGAGTACTCGGGCATGCGCTTCGGGTTCTTCTTCTTCGCGGAGTACGTCAACGTCTTCATCATCTCGGCACTGACGGTGACGCTGTTCTTCGGCGGCTGGACCGCGCCGTTCGACTGGCCGTGGCCGGTCCACGCGGCGATCGACCCAGGGAGCCTGGGCATCGGCCTCCTCATCGCGCTCGCGGTCGTGCCGGTCATCGGGACGCTCGTCCTCGCCGCGCCGTTCTGGATCGCCCGCAGCTCGATGCCCTGGTGGCAGGCGATCGTCATCGGCTTCGTCCTGTTCAACCTGCTCGTGATCGTCGCGGTCGCGGGCTGGGCGTTCATCAGCCTCGACTGGGTCGCCGGCCTCTTCTGGTTCCTCGCGAAGACGTACGGGTTCGTCTTCACGTTCGTGTGGATGCGCGGGACGCTGCCCCGGGTGCGGATCGACCAGCTCATGGCCTTCGCGTGGAAGTGGCTCCTCCCGGCCTCGCTGCTGAACCTGTTCGTGACGGCCGCGGCGATCGTCGTGGTCGGGCGCTGAGGGCGAGGGCGTGAGCTTCCTGCCCGGTCTCGGGATCGCCAGGGGCATGGCGACGACCCTGATCCGCTTCTTCGAGCCGAAGGCGACGATCCGCTACCCGGAGGTCCGGCAGGAGATGCCGGCGAAGTTCCGGGGCCGCCTGCAGCTCCTGTACGACGAGTACGGCACGCTGAAGTGCGAGACGTGCTTCCAGTGCGCCCAGGCGTGCCCGGTGGAGTGCATCGACATGGGCGGCATCGACTCGAAGAGCCGCTACCACGTCCACTGGGGCGCCGCCGAGACGTACGGCGAGCGGCGCGAGGAGTCGGCGCTCCGGCGCTCGGGGCGGACGGTTCCGGACGTCGCGTATAGCCACTTCGACGCCGACGAC
>VBHW01000002.1 GCA_005881055.1 Chloroflexota bacterium | reverse complement strand
GTCGATCCTCCTCGCGCGGGCCGGCGAGAAGGACCCCGTCGACCTCGACGCCGCGACGAAGGCCGGGGCGTTCCTGGCGCTGCGCAAGGTCGTGACCGAGCTCGGGCCGACCGCGACGATCGCCGAGGTGGCCGCGTCCGGGCTCCGCGGCCGCGGCGGCGCCGGCTTCCCGACCGGCGAGAAGTGGCGAGCCGCGGCATCGGTCGAGGCGCCCCGCCGCTACGTCGTCGCCAACGGCTACGGAGCGGATCCGGCCGTCCAGACCGACCGCCTG
>VBHW01000001.1 GCA_005881055.1 Chloroflexota bacterium | reverse complement strand
TTCGGCGCCCCGACCGTCGTCCAGAACGTCCAGACGCTCGCCGCGATCCCGTGGATCGTCCTGAACGGCGCCGCGGCATTCGCACGGATCGGCTCGCGGGCGAGCCCGGGCACGATGCTCGTCCAGGTGCGTGGCCACGAACGCTCTGGCGTGGCCGAGGTGCCGCTCGGGACGCCGCTGCGCGAGATCGTCTCCCTCGGGGGATCCGCACCTCGTGGTCGCAAGCTCAAGGCCCTGCTCGTCGGCGGCCCGTCCGGCGGCCTCCTGCCGGCCGATGCGCTCGA
>VBHW01000339.1 GCA_005881055.1 Chloroflexota bacterium | reverse complement strand
TCGGCGAGGAAGCCGTCGAGGACGAGCACCTGGACCACGCTCGTGACCGCGTCCGCGATCCCGGGCCGGGCGCGCGCAGCGTCCGGGAGCCGTCGAGCGACGGTCGCCTCGACTCCGTCGAGCACCGTGCGTCGGTCCGGTGGGAGGAATCGCCGGATGCTCGCGATGAAGGCGATCGGCGGCTGCTCGGCGAGCGCGAGCCGGTCGAGCTCGTCCGCGGTCAGGCGCGCCGCCCGGTCGAGGATGGCGCCGACCGGCGCCGAGCCGAGATCGAGGTCGGGCGGGCGGGCATCCCGGTCGCGAGCGGCGGCGAGCGGATCGGCATCGCGCCGTCGCTCGGCCGGTCTGGCGGCCGCGTGGGCCCCGGCTCTGCGCTCCGAGGCGCCGCGGCCGCGGCCCGTCCAGGCATAGCCGGCCCGCGGCCCCGTCCCTCGCGCACGGTCGTAGCGAGCACGCAGGTCCGGGTCGCTCAACCAGTCATGTGCGACGTTGATGCGCTTCGCTGCCTCGAGTGACGACTCGCCTGCGACATCCGGATGGTGCCGCTTGAGCAGCGACCGCCAGGCGATCTCGATCGCCTCGGGGGCCGCGTCCAATGGCAGCTCGAGGCGGGCGTACAGGTCGTCGGCGGGAACGTCGCGAAGGGACACGGCCGTCGTCAGCCGGTCAGGGAGGCCTCGACCTCGGCGAGCGGCACGATCGAACGCTCGCCCGTTGCCCGGATCGTCACCTCCACCCCACCCGCGGCCAACGATCGGGGGCTGACCGTCAGGATCCGGGGCATGCCGAGCAGCTCGGCGTCGGTGAACTTGACGCCGGGCGACTCCTCGCGATCGTCGTAGAGGATCTCGCGGTCCGGGCCGGCCGCGAGGGCCAGGGCGTGGAGCCGTTCCGCCGTCTCGTTCACGGCAGGGTCGCGGCCAGCTCCGATCGCGACGAGATGCGCCGCGTACGGCGCAACCGAGGCCGGCCACGCGATCCCCTTGGAGTCGTGGTGGGCCTCGACGACGCACGCGACGGCCCGGCCCAGGCCGATGCCGTAGGAGCCCATGACGATGGGGTGCGCCGCGCCGTCCTCGCCGAGGTACGTCGCCCCGAGCGCCGCCGTGTACTTCGTCCCGAGCTTGAAGATGTTGCCGACCTCGATCCCGTTGCGCAGGACGAGCGGGCTGCCGCACGTCGGGCAGGCGTCGCCCTCCTGGGCGTTGTCGATGTCGGCGATCTCGTCCGGCGTGTAGTCGCGGCCGACGTTGACGTTGCGGATGTGCCAGCCGACGCGGTTCGCACCCGCAACGAGGTTCGGCGTCCGCGCGGCGATCTCGTCGACGACCACCATGGTGTCGTGTGCGCCGATCGGCGAGCCGTAGCCCGGCTCGATGCCCGCCGCGCGCACCTCCTCGACCTGCGCCGGTCGCAGGCCGCCGACCGCACGGACGACGTTGGCGAGCTTCGTCTCGTTCACCTCCCGGTCGCCCCGGACGATCGCCGTCACGAGCCGCCCGTCGCCGGTCACGAAGAACGCCGCCTTGGCAGTCCCGGCAGGGTCGATCCGGAGGAACGCGGCGAGCTCGGCGATCGTCGTCGTGCCCGGCGTCTCGACCTCCTCCATGGCCAGTGGCTCGGCCTTCGGGATCGCCGGCGGCCTGGCCGTCGCGACCTGGCGGTTGG
>VBHW01000338.1 GCA_005881055.1 Chloroflexota bacterium | reverse complement strand
CTGTACGAATCCTTCATGACGAACTCGCGGACGCGGATGAGCCCACCTCGCGATCGCGGCTCGTCGCGGAACTTCGTCTGGAAGTGGTAGACCATGACCGGCAGCTGGCGATAACTCCGGACGATGTCGCGGAGGAGGTCGGCCACGACCTCCTCGTGGGTCATCGCGATGACCATGTCCCGTCCGCCCCGGTCGCGGAAGCGCGCCATCTCCGGGCCGATCTGGTCGTACCGGCCGGACTCGCGCCACAGGTCGGCGGGATGGACGACCGGCATCTCCATCTCCTGGCAGCCGATCGCGTCCATCTCCTCGCGGATGACCTGCTCGACCCGCCGGTTCACCCGGAAGCCGAGCGGCAGGAGCGAGTACAGCCCCGCGCCGAGCTGGCGAAC
>VBHW01000344.1 GCA_005881055.1 Chloroflexota bacterium | reverse complement strand
GACCGCGGCCGTGCGACCAGTCCCGCAGGCCGTCGACGACGCCCGGGAGCATCGCGCCGCCGATCTCCGTGGCCGCCCGATCGAGCAGCCGGAGCACGGCCGCGAAGGAGACGAACGCTCCGCACAGGACCGCCGCGGCGAGGATCGCGCCGCCGGGCAGGAACGGGAAGGGCACCGTCGCCTCCGCGCTGCGTGCCGTTCGCCGGATCGAACCCGGCCTCGGGCACCCGCGCCATCATGCGCGCATGCCGCGGCGCCGTCGAGTGCCGTTCGGTCCGGTCGCGCCTCCTGGCGCCGTTGCCGAGGATCGTCAGCCCTTCACGCCGCCGATGGCCAGCCCGCCGACGATGTAGCGCTGGAAGAAGAAGAAGACGAGCGACACCGGAGCGGCGAAGAGGATCGAGAAGGCCGCGAAGTCCGACCACGGCGTCTGGCCGAACGCCCCGACCATCTTGTTCAGCGCGAGCGAGAGCGTGTAGCCCTGGGACGGGTCGTTGAGGAAGATCGAGACGAAGTAGAACTCCGTCCAGCCGGACACGAAGCCGAGGAACGCAGTCACCGCAAGGGCGGGCGTCGCGAGGGGCAGCACGATCCGGAAGAACGACTGGTTGCGGGTGCAGCCGTCGACCGCGGCGGCCTCCTCGAGCTCCTTGGGGATCGTGTCGAGGTAGCCCTTGAGGTTCCAGATCGCGAACGGCAATGCCCCGGAGACGACGGCCAGCCCGACGCCGAGGAGGGACTGGCGGAGGTTGAACTGGCCGAGGATCGGCAGGTCGATCCGGACGCTGTTGAGCATGATGAACAGCGGGGCGATCGTCGCCACCGCCGGCAGCATGAGAACGCCGAGGATCGCGATCATCAGCACCTCGCGCAGGCGGAAGCGGAGCCGCGAGAATGCGTACGCCGCGAGCACACCGATGAGGACCGAGAAGAGGGCAACGCCTGACGCGAGCACGAAGCTGTTCCGCGCGAGCTCGAGGAAGCTGATCGGGTCCGACGTCGGCTGCGCGATGACCCGCGCGAAGGCGTCCAGCGTCGCCCCCGGCGGGATGAGCCCGGTCGGCCGCGACAGGTTCCGCGGATCGAGCGCGAGCGAGAAGATCCACAGGATCGGGAAGAGCACCGTCGCGGTGATGAAGAGGCAGATGACCTGCAGGAGGATCTGCGAGCGGACCGTCGGTCTCCGTCCTCCGGCGGTCCACGCCCGCGACCTCGGGAGCGGCTTGCCGGTCACGGCGGGTGCTGCGGTCGTCATCGGTCACCCTCCGGGGCTGCGCTCGCTGCGGTCACGACGGTCGTGGCGGTCATCGCGCCGTTGCTCGGCCCGATCGCACGGCGGGATTCACTCGGCATAGCTGGCCGTCGCCTTCGCCATGCGGTTCGTCACGAGCGTGAGAGCCAGCAGGATGAAGAACAGCATCACGGAGAACGCCGCCGCGAGCCCGTACAGCTGGAAGTCGTTGACGAGCTTGTACGCCTCGGTGACGAACAGCTCCGTCCGTCCGAACGGCCCACCTCCGGTCATGAAGTACGAGAGGTAGAACAGGTTGAAGGTGACGACGAACCCGTAGATCGCGTAGGGCAGCATCGCCGGCCGAAGGAACGGCAGCGTCACCGTCTTGAACTTCTGCCAGGACGAGGCGCCGTCCATCTCGGCCGCCTCGTACAGGTCCGGCGGGATGCTCTGGAGGGCGCCCGTGGCCACGACGGCATTGAGTGGCCAGCCGAGCCACGTGTTCGCGGCGAGCAGGCCGAAGTACGCGAGTGGCAGCGGCAGGAACGAGATCGGGTCGTTCACCTGGCCGAGCCAGTCGATCTTGAACGCGTCGGGCGGGATCTTGAACAGCACGCCGATCGCGCCGAGGACCATGTTCACGGCGCCGTTGTCCTGGTCGAACATACTTCGCCAGACCGTCGCGACGATGATCGGCGGGATGATGACCGGCACGATGAAAAGCGCCCGGTAGACGCGCTTGAAGCGCAGGCCCGGGCTGTTCAGCACGAGCGCGATCGCGACTCCCAGGATCACGTGGATGACGACGTTCGAGAACGCCCACCACAGGTTGAAGAACAGGAGCCGCACGAACTCGAAGTTCGGGATCGTGAGCTTGCTCTGGACGATCTGTGCGTAGTTGTCCAGCCCCACGATGTTCGGCGGGACCCGGCCGCTGAGGTTCTTCAGGCCGAAGTCCGTGAACGACATGTACGTCTGGAACAGGAGCGGGTAGAACGTGATGATCCCCATGACGAGGAACGCCGGGAGCAGGTAGAGCAGCGCCGTCCGGCTGTCCGGGGTGAACCGCGGTCGCCGGCGTGTGCGGGGCGCCGGCATCTCGATGACGGAAGCGGTCATGTCCGCGTGCTCCTGCTGGCTGGGCGTCGCCGTAGGGGACCGGAGATGGCGAGGGCCGGGCGGATCGCCTCGAGCGTCGCCCGCGAGTATCGACCGCGGCGCGACCGGTTTTCAAGGCGCGTCGCGTCCGGGGCCCCGAGTAGGAAGGGTCCGGGCGGCGGCGGTGGCCACCACCCGGACGGGGACTCCGAGCTACTGGATCTTGTTCTCCTGGTTCATCTTCGTGCACGCGTCGGTCGCCGACTTCTTCGCGTCGGCGCCTGTCTTCACGACGAGGTTGAGCGCGTTGTCGAAGTTGCTCCAGAAGTGATCGAGCTGGGGAACCTGCGGCCGCGGGAAGCCGCTCTTCACCGCATCACCGAACTTCTGGGTGATGGGGTCCGCGATCTTGATCGTCGTGTCGGCCGGGATGTGCCCGGCCTTGTCGACGAAGACCTGCTCGTTCTCGGCCTTCACCATCTCGAGGGCGAACGACACGGCGAGGTCCGGGCTCTTCGAGTTGGTGTTGATGTACCAGCCGTCGACGCCGGTCAGCGGCTTCGAGGGACCCTTCGGGCCTGACGGCATCGGTGCGACGGCCAGGTTGTCCTTGAGCGCGTCCTTGTACCCACCCGACGCCCACGGGCCGTCGACGATGAGGTTGATCTTGCCGGCCTTGAAGTCGCTGGCGAGGTCGTCGTACTTGTCGTACCACTTCGCGCCGGCGGCCTGGAGGTCCTGGAAGTACTTGTACGCGTCGCCGACGCCGGTCGTGTCGGCCACGCACTTGCCCTTGTCGTCCATGAGCTGGCCGCCGAAGGCCGCCCACCAGCCGAACGAGTGGTAGGACGAGTGGGCGTCGAAGCCGGCCTTGATCGTCCCGGCCTTGATGCCGTTCATGAGGTCGTCCGTCGTCGCCGGAGGCGTTGCGATCTTCGACTTGTCGTAGTACATGGCAACGGCCTTGAGCGACTCGGGGACCATGTAGAACTTGCCGTCGACCTTGCTCCCGTCGATCGAGACCTGGGAGTCGTTGGGCAGCTTGCCGTCGAGCTTCGCGGTCACGTCGAGGAACAGGCCGGCGCGCGCTTCCTTGCCGAGGCTGTCGTTCGGCGCGATGAAGAGGTCCGGCCCGCCGCCGCTGGCGGACTCGAGCTCGAACTTCTTGAACAGGTCGTCGAACTTGACGTCCTGGATCGTCAGCTTGAGGCCGGGGTTCGCCGCGACGATCTTGTCGGTCACGATCTTGAGGGCCTGGGCCTCGGTCCCGGCACCCGAGCCGTACGAGTGCCAGACCGTGAGCGAGCCGGTGAGCGCGGTCGTGCCGCCGCCCCCGCCGCTCGATGCCGCGGGCGAGCCGCCGGATGAACAGGCGGTCGCCGCGATGGCCAGGCCGGCGACGAGCGCCGCGATGCGCTTGTGGTTCACCATGGAACGCGTTCCTCCTCCGTCGTGTGTGGGCGTCGGCCCGGCATCCCGGGCCCGGGTGGCC
>VBHW01000343.1 GCA_005881055.1 Chloroflexota bacterium | reverse complement strand
GGCTCCGATCCGAGCTGGGCCTGTCGGTCCTGCTCATCGAGCACGACATGCGCGTGGTCATGGGGATCAGCGACCGGATCACGGTCCTCGACCACGGCGAGCGGATCGCCGAAGGGACGCCCGACGTCGTCCGCGCCGATCCGAAGGTCATCGAGGCCTACCTCGGGACGCCGGCCGCATGACCGGAGCGACCGAGCCCGTGACCGCCACCCGGGCCGCCGACTCCGCGGCACGCGACGGCGAGATCCTCCTCAAGCTCGACGGTGTCCACACGTACTACGGCCGCATCCGGGCGCTCCAGGGCGTGAGCCTGGAGGTCCACCGCGGCGAGATCGTCACGCTCATCGGCGCGAACGGGGCGGGCAAGACGACGACGCTGAAGACGATCAGCGGCCTGCTCCATCCGCGCCAGGGCAAAGTCACGTTCGAGGGCAAGGACATCTCGTCGACGCCCGCTCACGAGCTCGTCGAGCGGGGCATCGGCCACGCGCCGGAGGGCCGGCGGATCTTCTCGCGCCTGAGTGTCACCGAGAACCTCCAGATGGGCGGCTACACACGCAGGGCCGCAGAGGTCAGCGAGGACATCGTCCGGGTCTTCGAGCTCTTCCCGCGGCTCCGCGAGCGCGCGACTCAGCAGGGCGGCACGCTGTCCGGCGGCGAGCAGCAGATGCTCGCGATCGGCCGGGCGCTCATGTCCCGGCCGCGCGTGCTCCTCCTCGACGAGCCCTCGCTCGGGCTCGCGCCGATCCTCGTCCAGCAGATCTTCTCGATCATCAAGGAGATCAACGACCGGGGGACGACGATCCTCCTCGTCGAGCAGAACGCGCTCCAGGCCCTGACGATCGCCCACCGCGGGTACGTCCTCCAGACGGGGACGGTCGTGCTCGCCGGCGAGGCCCAGTCGCTCATCCACGACGAGATGGTCCGCAAGGTCTACCTCGGGGAGTCCTGACCGGGCGTTTCTCCCGCCCGGGCGGCCGGATCAGCGCGGCGGGCTGAGCCACACCGTCGGCACGTACTGGTCCGGTGCGCCCCAGGTGCCGACCGCCACGAGGCCGCCCGCGGTCCCGACGATACCGTCCATCTCTGCACCGTCGAACGCCGCGACGTCCGGCACGAGCTGCCAGACTGCGCCATCGGCGGACGTCCAGACCGTCGCCGTCCCGAACTGCGTCCCGAACAGGCTCACACCGACCGCCACGAGGCCGGGCCCGCCGGCCGCGACGCCCCGCATCCGGACCTTCAGCCCGTAGTGGTGGAACGCCGCCTGGTCGCTCGCCGCGCGCCAGTGCCGGCCGTCCATCGACAGCCAGACCACCGCGCGATCGCGGGCCACGGACGATCCGACCGCGACGAAGCCGCCTCCCGGCGCGGCCGCGACCGCCTCCGGTGTCGTGTCCGGCGGCAGGTCGGCCGAGGCGATCCGCGTCCACGCCTCCCCGTCCTCCGACCACCAGGCGGCCGATCCCGTCGGTGACCCCTCGGGTCCGGTCTGGCCCACGGCGAGGAAGCCCGCGGCCGACGCGGCCATCGCGACGACGCGGGCATCGGCCGACGTCGCCGACGCGACGCGGGCGCTCGTCCAGCGGCTGCCGTCAGAAGAAAACCAGAAGCGCGCCGACGGCGAGGCGTTCGAGGCGCCCGTCCAGCCGCCGGCGACGAAGACAGCCCTTCCCGAGGACCTAGACGTCACGTCCGCTCCGGCGAGCGCGGCGGCCTGCTCCGGGATGACCTCGGACGGCGCCGCGCTGCCCGATGCCGGTGGCAGCGGCGACTCGGTCCACGCCAGGCCGTCCCTCGACGTCCATGACGCGGCGTCCGTTCCGTGGCGACCGACCGCCACGAGGCGCCCGCCGGAGACCGCCACGGCCGCGAGCGGCGTGTCGTCGGCCGCCGGCAGGTCGGCGACGCGCGCCCAGCGGCGCCCGTCGGTCGACGTCCACGCGGCGGCCCGGAACCCGGGGTAGACGTGCCCCACGGCCACGAGTCCCGGCCCGCCCACGGCGACCGCCTGCAGGTGCGCCTGGCCGACCGGGTGTCCGGGATGACCCGCGCTGTTCGGGTCGTGGACGACCTCGGACGGCGGCGCCGACGCGATGTTGTCCGGCGGTCGTTCGACGGCCTCGGCGAGCGCCCAGTCGATACCGGCGATCGGCGAGCGGAGCGCCGACGGCGACGGCGAGGGCGTGCCGGGCCGGGCGGGCGGGACCGAGGTGCCGCTCGGCACGGGCGTCGAGCAGCCCATGAGCACGACGACGACAACGGGGACGATGAGCGTTCGCGCCGGGGCTCCGGGAGGACGGGCGGGCATGCGCCGGGAGGATACGACGACCGGGCGTACAATCCGGCCGAGCCGTCGTGCTCGACCCGGTCCGTGCGGTCCGGGCGGCCGCGGCGGCAGGTCACGTGCGCGGATGGCGATCTCCGATCCGGGGGCAGGCGTCGAGGTTGTACGCATCCGCCAGGGGCAATCGCGTCTGCCCATGGCGCTGGCCGGCCTGCTCGCGGCCGGGCTCGGCGTCGCCCTCCTGAAGCCGTGGGGCGAGCCCGCGTCATCGGCCCTGGCGTCGCCCGAATCCGCGGCACAGGCCGTGTTCGGCGCCACGGGGCCGGACGCACCGAACCAGAACACTGGTGTGTCCTCGGGCGGCATCCCGGGGGAGGTCGGGTCGAGCATCGTCGTCGCGCCGGCCGTCGACGAGGACTGCTACGCGGGCACGGCCTGGCGCCTCTTCACGCTCCAGCGGGACTTCGGCCGGCAGGCGCGCTGGTGGCTCAGGCTCGAGACCGCCTCGGTTGCGACCGGCCCGCTCGACCCCGGGATCCCGGTGACCCGCGTGTCGACCCAGCAGGCCATCGGCGTCGGGTTCTGCGCCCCGTATCGGTCGGGGGTCGGCAGCGCGGTCAGCGGCGTCGAGGCATGGCGGCTGGACAGCGGCGGTCGGGCGGTCCCGGTCATGCTCGATCCGCTGCCCGGGTCGCAGCCGATCGACGGGCACGGCGGCCTGTACGCGCCACCGACGCCGGTCGCGCTGCCGAGCGGACCCGCCTGGCAGCCCGGGCGCTACGTGTTCCAGGTGCTCTCGCGGAAGGGCGAGGCGGCGGCTCCGCCCCGGCCTGAGCTCCGCCCCGGCCTGAGCTCCGCCCCGGGCTGAGGGTCCGCCCTGGAACGAGCCTCAGCGCAGCTCGGGCTCCTGGTAGATCTCGAACGTCGCCCGCGCGAGCCCGACGAGGCCGATCGCGACGACGAACAGGCCCGGCGCCCGGTCCGGCCGTAGGGCCAGGAGCGGGCCCTCAACGATGAGGCCCGCGACGCGCAGGACGTAGCCCACGATCGCCAGTCCGAGGACGACGAGATACGACGGCCAGCGGTCGAGGGCAGTCGGCCGTTCGCTCGCGAACGGCAGCGCGACGAGCGCGAGCGTGGCGAGGGCCGCGAGGAGGACGAGGATGCCGCTCGCCTCGAAGGCGTTGCCGCTGATCGGCGGCAGCCCGTCC
>VBHW01000345.1 GCA_005881055.1 Chloroflexota bacterium | reverse complement strand
CGCCGGCCTGGGGGACCTGCCGGCGGTTCGACGCGCTGAGGTGACGTCGACCGGCCTCCTCGTCCAGGTCGACGATCCGCAGCGGGACAGCCCGGCAATCGTGCGGGCGATCGTCGCCGCGGGAGGCGCCGTCGTCGAGGTGCGACAGGAGGCCGCGACGCTCGAGGACGTCTATTTCGAAGTCATGGGCGTCCGGCCGGGTGCCGCCGACCGTGACCCGGCCCGGGCGATTGCCTGATGCGCCCGTCGATCGTCCTCGCTGTCGTGAGCCGCGACTGGGACGAGACGCTGCGGAACCGGCTGCTGCTCCTGACGATCGCCGTCCCGCCGGTCGTCCTCACGATCTTTCCGCTCATCATCGGGGCGGTCGTCACGGGGCACCCGCTGCCGGCCGACATCGCGCGGCAGACACTGGCCCAGCGACCGGACTGGGCGGCCCTCCGGCCGGCCGAGCTGACCGCGGCCTTCGGCATCCAGCAGTTCCTCGTCTTCTTCCTGATGATGCCGGCCTACATCCCGCTCTCGATCGCCTCGTACTCCATCATTGGCGAGAAGACGTCGCGCAGCCTCGAGGCGGTCCTCGCGACACCGATCCGGACGCTCGAGCTGCTCGCCGGCAAGTCACTCTCGGCACTCCTGCCTGGCGTCCTCATCGGCTGGTTGACGTACTTCGCGCTCGTGCTGCTGACCGGGATCCTCTACAGTCCGCGGCTCGTCGGCGTCGTGGTCGACGGATCGTGGCTGGCCGGGGTGTTCCTCCTCGGCCCGGCAGTGGGCCTCCTCTCGGTCGTCGCCGGCGTCATCGTCTCCGCCCGGGTGAACGACCCGCGCACGGCCCAGCAGATCGGCGGGATCATCATCGTGCCGCTCGTCGTCGTGGCGGTCATCCAGGCCAGCGCGACCGTCCTCTTCGGCGCCGCCAGCTACGTGCTCATGGCCGCTGTGGTCCTCGCGATCAGCGCGCTGGGCCTCGCCCTCGGTGCCCGGCTCTTCGGCCGCGAGTCGATCCTCACTCGCTGGCGCTGAGGGGCCTCCGCGGATCGGGCTCGTCGGGGGACGGCGAGGCAGTCGACTCGGGGGCGGGAGCCACCTCGGGCGCGGGGCTCGCGTCCACCCCCGGTGGCGGGCCCACCACCGCTTGTGCGTCGACTACCGGAGGCTCGTCGATCACCGATGACGCGCTCGTGCCTGCCCGCGAGCCACGGGCCAGGTACAGCTCGTGCAGGACGACGTTCAGTGCGGCGGCCACCGGGACCCCGAGGAGCCCGCCGAGCACACCCATCGTGCTCAGGCCGACGAGCACGGCGAAGATCGTCACGACCGGGTGGAGGTGGACTGCGCGACCGATGACGATCGGCATGACCACCTGGTCCTCGACCTGCCGGATGACGAAGAACACGACCACCACGAGGCCGGCCAGCTCCGGGCCTCCGCGGGCGAACGCATCGGTCCCGGCGATGGCCGTCGCGATGAGCGGGCCGATGAGCGGGATGACCTCGAGGATGCCGGTCAGGATCGCGATCGCCAGGGCGTACGGGACGTGGAGGACCGGCCCGAGG
>VBHW01000341.1 GCA_005881055.1 Chloroflexota bacterium | reverse complement strand
CGGGTCGACCCGATCGTCGACCGCCTGGCCGTGCTGCGCCGCATCGCACCCGGCGCCGGACCGGCGGGCTGGCAGCGCCTCGACACGCTCCTGTCGCGCCTGAAGCTCGAGCACGGACTGAATGCGGAAGACGTGGCGGTCGATGAAGCGGGGCCGGCGGCCCAGCTCCTCGCCGACTACGAGCGCGCCGTGGCGGAGGCGGGGGGCCTCGACTTCGACGACCTCGTGGCGCACGCCCTGCGCGTCCTCTCTTCGGACGGCGAGGCGCTCGCGACCTGGCGCAGGCGCTGCGCGCACCTCCTCGTCGACGAGGTCCAGGACGTCGACCGAAGCCAGCTCCGTCTCGCCCTCCTGCTCGCGGCGCCCGAGAACCGGATCTTCCTCGTCGGCGACGACGACCAGTCGATCTACGGGTGGCGGCTCGCCGATGTCCGCCGGGTGCTCGACCTCGGGTCGTCCCTGCCGGGCCTCCGGCGCATCGACCTCGTGACGAACTACCGCTGTCCCGGGCCGGTCGTCGAGCGGGCCATTCGGCTCGTGGAAGGCAACCGCGAGCGCTTCAGCAAGCGGATCGTCGCCCGATCGGATGCCGTCGGGCGGCTCGTGCTCGCGCCCGACGGTCGGGACGACGTGGTCCGCCTCCGAGCGATCGTCGCGGCGTTCGGCCCCGAGGATGGGTCGAGCCGGGCGGTCCTCGCGCGGACGAACCGCGAGCTCCTCCCCGCGGCCGCGGCGGCGCTCGCGCTCGAGGTGCCGTTCCGGGCCGAGAGGTTGACGCTCCTCGTCGAGTCGCCGATCGTCGACGACCTGCTCGCCCGGATGACGGGTTCGAGCCCGCTGCTCGTCGAGCTGGGAGGCCTGGTCAGGGCCGAGCGTGCGGCCGTGCACGCTGCCATCCCGCCCGACGATCCCGACGGCGCCTACCACACTCCCGACGGCGCCCCGCACGATGGATCCCCCGATCGGCTCGCGGTCGCCCGGGCCCTCCTCGGCTGGGCCGCCGCGTGTCCAGACCTCCCAGCGCTCCGCGCGGCCATCGCGGAGACGCGCTCCCGACTCGCCGCGCTGCGACGCGACGACGCCGCGCTCACGCTCGCCACCGCGCACGGCACGAAGGGGCTCGAGTTCGATCACGTCGCCGTGATCGGGCTCGAGGAAGGCCGCTTCCCGTCGGCTCGGTCGGTCGCCGACGC
Organism: Chloroflexota bacterium; assembly: GCA_005881055.1. Classification (GTDB taxonomy): domain Bacteria; phylum Chloroflexota; class Limnocylindria; order Limnocylindrales; family CSP1-4; genus C-114. The sequence continues at coordinate 2,251 of VBHW01000341.1, read as the reverse complement.
CAGTGAGCCGGAACGGGCACTCGAGGAGGAACGGCGCCTCGCCTATGTCGCCTGGACCCGGGCTCGACAATCGCTGACGCTCGTCTACGACCCGGCGACGCCGTCCCGCTTCCTGCTCGAGGCCTTCACGCCCGCGGAGCTTGGCCTGGCGGCGGACGCAGCACCGCCTGCCACGATCGCCTGATCGGGTCGGCCCGTCAGTCGGCGCGGTTCGCCCGACGCGCGAGGAGGCGGAGGAGCCGGTCGACGGCCGCGAGGAACGGCAGCGTCAGCTCGTCGGGCAGCACGTCGCGGATCGAGTCCTTCGGCCCGAATGCCGCCCGCGCCCGCGACGCCGTGGACCGCAGGGCCGGCAGCGGATCGTCGCGCAGGCGGTCCGGCAGTGGTGCGAGGTAGGCGACCCAGCGGCTCCTCGGCGGCGGCCAGGACGCGATCGGCCTCGCGCGCCGCCTCGAGTGCCGCCGCGTCGACCGCGCCCAGCTCGTGTCGTGCCGGCTCCAGCCTCACACGCGCTCCGGGCATGAGTGGATCCTCAGGCGTCGAACCGACGGGGCGTGCCCGGATCGCCGTTCGGGCCCGGCATCTGGCCGGTCGTGCCGGGGGCACCGGGTGGGGCGGCCATCTGGACGACCTCGAGCGGTATGCGCTTCCGCTCGGAGCCGTTGACGAGGATCCGGAACGAGTAGTCGCCGGCGGAGGGGAACGAGATGCTCCACAGGTCGACCGAGAAGGTCACGAGCGTGTCGCGCCCGTCGCCCGCTCCCGCGGCGACGATGCCGCCTTGCGCACTGCTGATCTCGTGTCCGTCGGGGTCGAGCAGGACGATCCGCACCTCGTGCTCGCGCCCGAACTCGGGCACGGTCACCGCGAGGCAGATGACGAGCGCGATGTGGGGATGGCGCAGGGGGAATCCCGGGCCGCCGATCCGCGTGACCCCGCCACCGAGGACGCTGAACTTCTGTCCCGGTGGGGTTTCGGCCGCGTCGGCCAGGAACGCGAAGTCGATGTCGGGCACGACGGCATGCTACGCCCTCGCCGACTCGGCGGGACCCGCCGAGGAGCCCACCCAGCGGCCCGCGCGCCCGCGGGACCTACCGCGCTGCGGCGGCTCTGGCCCGCTTCGGGCTGGCGGCGATCCGCACCTCGCGCTTCCGCCCGTTGCCGTCGGCCTGCCGGCCGGCCGCCTCGGCGAACGTCACGTCGGAGAGCGGCACGAGGGGCTCCCCGCGCAGGACGCGCGCGAGGTAATCCCCCGTCGCGGAGCCCCGAGCGGTCGCCACCTGCTCGGGGGTCCCTGTGGCGATGATCTGGCCGCCACGCAGGCCGCCATCCGGCCCGAGGTCCACGATATGGTCCGCGGTCTTGATGACGTCGAGGTTGTGCTCGATGACGATGACCGTATTGCCCGCATCCACGAGGCGGTGGAGCACCTGGAGGAGCTTCTCGACGTCGGCGAAATGGAGCCCGGTCGTCGGCTCGTCGAGGACGTACAGCGTCCGACCGGTCGCGCGGCGCGAGAGCTCGGTCGACAGCTTCACCCGCTGGGCCTCGCCGCCGGACAGCGTCGTTGCCGGCTGGCCCAGGTGGACGTATCCGAGGCCGACGTCGTAGAGCGTCTGGAGCTTGGCCTGCACCTTCGGCACCGCGGAGAAGAACTCGAGCGCCTCGGCGATCGTCATCTCGAGGACGTCCGCGATCGAGCGACCCTTGAAGTGGATCTCGAGCGCCTCCCGGTTGTAGCGCTTGCCCTTGCACACCTCGCACGTCACGTAGACGTCGGGCAGGAACTGCATCTCGATCTTCAGGATCCCGTCGCCCTTGCAGTTCTCGCAGCGACCGCCCTTGACGTTGAAGCTGAAGCGGCCCGGGCCGTAGCCGCGGAGCCGTGCCTCGGGGACGCCGGCGAAGAGCTCCCGGATCGTCGTGAACAGGCCCATGTACGTGGCCGGGTTCGAGCGCGGCGTCCGGCCGATCGGGCTCTGGTCGATCTCGATGATCTTGTCGACGTGCTCGACCCCCTCGACCTTGTCATGGGCGCCGACGCCCTCGCGCGATCCGTTGATCTCGCGCGCGAGGGCCCGATACAGGACGTCGGTCACGAGCGTGCTCTTGCCCGAGCCGGACACGCCGCTGACGGCGATGAAGCAGCCGAGGGGGAACGTCGCGTCGATATCGCGCAGGTTGTGCTCGCGCGCGCCGCGGACGACGAGCGCCTTTCCGTTGCCGGGGCGTCGCGCCGCCGGGATCGGCA
>VBHW01000340.1 GCA_005881055.1 Chloroflexota bacterium | reverse complement strand
TCGCCGTCCGCGGCCTGCTGGCGGGCGAGGTCACGGGCGACGGCCTCGACCGCCCGACCGAGCTCTGCCGCGGCCGGTGAGCCGGCGGCGATCGGCGATCCTTCCGCCGCGCCAGACGCGACGAGGAACACCGTGTCGTTCGTGCTCGTGTCGCCGTCGATCGTGAGCTGGTTCCAGGTCCTCGCCGCGACGGGTCGGAGGATGTCCCGCAGGAGGCTCGGATCGGCAGCGGCGTCCGTGAGGACCACCGCGAGCATCGTCGCCATCCGCGGGTGGATCATCCCGACGCCCTTCGCGATGCCGGTGACCCGGATCGGAACCGCAACCCCGTCGTCCGGCAGATCGACCACGACCGTCGCCCGCTTCGCCCGGGAGTCCGTCGTGCACATCGCGATGGCCGCCGCCTCGAGTCCCTCGTCGTCGGCCGTCAGGCTTCCGCCGGCCAGACCCGCGAGGCCGGGCAGCACCTTGTCGAGCGGCAGGCGCACGCCGATGACGCCCGTCGACATGACGAGCGTCTCGTTCACGTCGCCCCCGAGGACCCCGGCCAGCGCCCGCGCGACGGCCGCCTGGTCCTGGTCGCCCGCAGCTCCGGTCGCCGCGTTGGCGCAGCCGGAGGTCACGACGATCCCCGTCGTGAATCCGGCACTCCCCTCGCCAGCGCGGACGTCCGGAGGAGCGGAGGCTGCCAGGTGAATCCGGCTCAGACGAACCGGTGCGGCAGCGAAGGCGTTCGGCGTGAAGACCGCGGCAGCCGCGGCCGGGCGCCGGCCATCCGGGCCTCGGGTCGTCGCAATGACGGCGAGGTCCGGACGACCGGACGCCTTGATCCCGACGGCCGTGGCACCGGCCACGAATCCCCCTGGGATCGCCGCGCGCCGCTCGACGGCTGGGAGAACCGGGGGCGGCGCTGAGGTTGCGGGAGCAGGAGCCGAGCCCGCGGCCGACGTGGCGGTCATCGTCGTGTGGCTACGGCGCCAATGGGAGCTGCTCGAGACCGGCGGTCTCGGGCAGGCCGTGGACGATGTTGAAGGCCTGGACCGCCTGGCCGGCGGCGCCCTTGACGAGGTTGTCGATGACCCCGAAGGCGAGGATCCGGCCCGTGCGTTCGTCGTGCCGGACGTGGACCCGCGCGAAGTTGCTGCCGGTCACGTGCTTCGTCGACGGGGGATCGGCCACGACCTCGACGAACGGCTCGTCCGCGTACGCGGTCGCATAGAGGTCGTCGAGCGCCGCCTGCGAGACATCGCGCGTCGGTCGGACGTGGCAGGACGCGAGGATGCCGCGGGTCATCGGGACGAGGTGAGGGAGGAAGTCGACCGCGGCGGCCCCGGGATTCGCCACGCCCGCCGATGCCCCGAGCGCCGCGAGCTCCTGCTCGATCTCGGCGACGTGGCGGTGGCCCGCGACGCCGTACGCACGGACGTTCTCGTCGACCGCCCCGTACATGAGCTCGGGCTTGGGCTCGCGGCCGGCGCCGCTCACGCCGCTCTTCGCGTCGACGACGAGGTCGCCGATGAGCCCGGCGCGGGCGAGAGGAGCGAGCGCGAGCAGCGTCGCCGTCGGATAACAGCCGGGAGCCCCGACGATTGCGGTGCCCCGCTCCTTGCGGGCGGCCAGCTCGGCGCGATGGAGCTCGGGCAGGCCGTACACGGCGTCCGCGAGGAGGGTAGGCTCCGGGTGTTCGAAGCCGTACCAGCGCGGGTAGTCGGCCGGATCGCGGAGCCGGAAGTCGGGCCCGAGGTCGATGACCGTCGTGCCCCGCTCGAGCCACCCGCCGGCCAGGCCGGCAGCGACCCCGTGAGGGAGGGCAAGGAAGACGGCGTCGGACTCGGGCGCCTCGGCGTCGATAGCGAGGCCGGTGCCGGAGAGGTGCGGGTGGATGTCGCCCACGGGGACGTCGGCGCGGTCCCGACCGACGAGCCCGACGATCCGCACGCTCGGGTGCCGCGACAGGATGCGGACGAGCTCACCACCGACGTAGCCCGTCGCACCGACGATCGCCACGCGTATGGGAGTTTCCTCGGGCGCGACGGGGAAACCAGCGCGACGACCCGTCTCGGGCACCGCCACGCCGACGCTCGCGCTCACGGGCGCGGCCGGCTGCTCACGGGCAGCCACGTCGAGGTCAGCGTGCCGAGATGGGTCGCCGCCATGGTCGCATGACTATACATCCTTCATGCATACTCATGCAAGGGTGGCCGGCATGCTTGCCCGTCCAAGGTGGGAGGGCGGGTCGGCGGTCAATTTGACGTCGACCCTCGGCGGACAGACGGCTACGATCCTCGCATGGACGACCACTTGTCGACCCGCGAGGTTGGCTGGATCCTCGGTCGATCGGCGGGCACCGTCCGCGACATGATCGTCGCCGGCGAGATCGAGGCGACGCGCACTGTAGAGGGTTACCGGATCGCCAGGGCCGAGGCGCTCCGGCTCGGCCGTGAACGGATCGAGGCCGAAGCCGGCCGCAAGCTTTCGGACCGCGAGCTCGAGCGCCTGATCGACGAGGTG
>VBHW01000353.1 GCA_005881055.1 Chloroflexota bacterium | reverse complement strand
TGACGAGCGCACCGGCAGCCGGGCGGATGCGCCAGCCGATCCCGGCGCCGAGGACGAGCACGATCGCGCCGGCGACGACGTTGAGGACGTGCGCCCAGGCGTACGCATCGACGCCGAACCACGCCTGGGGAGCGGCCATGACCGCCGGCCAGAGGGGCGAGTGCGGTTGGAAGAACGCCCCGAAGGCCGTGATCGGTCCCTTGCCGGCCATGAAGTTCAGCCCGATCCCGAGGTACTTCGCCTCGTCCGAGCCGGGGTAGCGCGCGGGGATCAGCCCGAGGACGAGGACGTAGAGGGCGACGGCGATCGCGATCACGCCGAGCGCGACGCGGCGCTCGGCCAAGGTCAGCCGGGGGGTCACCGCGGGATCATGCCAGCCGCACGCCAGGGGCGTCGCAAGCAGCGCCGCACGCCGCGCCAGACGGGCGGACAACGAAACGCCCGAAGGAACCGCCGGTTCCGCCCGGTTTCCGAGTCGCCGATACAAGTACCGACGTCCCGGGTCCGTCTCGGATCCAGGGCCCCTTCGGGCAGGACTCACGATAGAGGCCGCGCCACCATCCCGCCAAGCCCAGTTATCCACGAGTTTGGAGGATTGGGGGCCCGATCCGGTGGCGCGTCCACGGTCCGTCCACACCGCGCTCGGCGGGCCGGGCGTACTCCGTGGGCCGCTCGCCCCGTCGGCGGTCCGGGCGGAACTCGCCGGAAATGAAAAAACGCCCGAAGGAACCACCAGGTCCGCTCGGTCTCCGAGTCGCCGATACAAGTACCAGCGTCCCGGTCCGTCTCGGATCCAGGGCCCCTTCGAGCAAAGCAAACAGTAGCCGCCGCGGCCGCGACCGTGCCAGCGGGTTATCCACGACTTTGCGAGTTCAGGGGCCGAATCCGCGGCCGCCGTCCACGGTCTGTCCACAAGCTCCGGCGTCGCGGCCGGCCGCCCCGATCCGTACGATGAACCGACGATGAATGACGAGGCGCGGCTCCCCGACCACGTGCGACGGAACCGGGCCGCGTGGGACGAGTGGGCCGAGTCATACGCCGCGCCCGGACGCCGTCACTGGGCGGCCGCGGACCCGTCCTGGGGCATGTGGTCCATCCCCGAGGCCGAGGCCCGGATCCTGCCCGACGTCGCCGGAAAGGACACGATCGAGCTCGGGTGTGGAACGGCCTACCTGTCGGCCTGGCTCGCCCGACGGGGCGCGCGGCCGGTCGGCATCGACAACTCGGCGGCCCAGCTCGCGACCGCCCGCGAGCTCCAGCGCGAGTTCGGGATCGAGTTCCCGCTCATCCACGGCTCCGCCGAGGCCGTGCCGCTCCCCGACGCGAGCTTCGACCTCGCGATCTCCGAGTACGGCGCGAGCATCTGGTGCGACCCGTATGCCTGGATTCCCGAGGCGGCGCGGCTCCTGCGCCCGGACGGCTCGCTCATCTTCCTGGCGAACGGCGCGATCCTCATGCTCTGCGTCCTCGACTACGAGGCCGAGGGTCCGGCGGGCGACCGACTGCTGCGGCCGTACTTCCGGAGCCGCCGTTACGAGTTCCCGGACACGACGGCCGTCGAGTTCCACCTCGGGCACGGTGACATGCTCCGGCTCCTGCGTCGGACCGGGTTCGAGGTCCTCGACCTCATCGAGCTCCAGGCTCCCGACGACGCGCAGAACGACCCGAGGTTCACGCACGTGACGCCCGACTGGGCACGGCGCTGGCCGAGCGAGGAGGTCTGGATCGCCCGGAAGCGAGCCTGACCGGGGCCGCGGGCGGGGGTTGCAGCCGCCCGACGCCGAGACCGCGGGGGACAACGAAACGCCCGAAGGAACCGTGGCCTCGGTTCGGCGCCACAGATGCAAGCACCCGCGTCGCCAGAGCTCCGATCCTTCGGCCCCTTCGGGCAGTGCCCACGATACGGGCGCGGGTCGGAGCCCGCCAAGCCCGTTTATCCACGAGTTTCGAGTTTTCGCATGACTTCCCGAGCGTGTCGTCCACGCCCCGTCCACAAGCGGTCGCCGCCGGCGGTCGCCGCCCGCTACGGCTCCAGCGGCCAGTCGTGGGCCGACCGACCGAGCACCGGCACGCCTTCGGCGTCGAGCTCGAGGATGACCTCCCGGCCGCCCCTCAAGTCCGCCACCTGCCAGCGCCGCTCGGCGAGACGGCGGACGAGCCGCGAGCCCCGGCGGACCGCGAGCGCGCGGTCGATCGCGAGCACCGCCACCGTCTCCCCCTCCCCCACCGCGACGGATCCGGCGAGCCGTCGGAGCATCACGGCGGTCGCGATCGGGCGGTCGACGACCTCCAGCTCGTGATCGGGGCCCCACGGGAACGCGAGCGGGCGGACACCGCCTCGGTGCACGACGTTGCCGTGGATCGAACCCTCATCGGGCTCCGGGTGGAGCGTCAGGAGCCCGGCGTCGGTCGTCAGCTCGAGCCGCGTCGGCCGCCCGTCGTTGTCGACCTCGAGCGTGAGCGCGTGCGTCATGCGTCCCTCGAACGTCGCGCTCGCGCGCCAGCGCCGCCCGCGGAGTCCCTCGGCGACCGACCACACCAGCTCGGCGCCGTCAGCGAGCCGGCCACGGCCCGCCCGGCGCAGCCATTCGCGCCTCGCGCTCGGCACGCCGGTCTCTTCAGTGACCGTCGCGGGTTCGAGCCGGCGCCTCGCGCAGCGTCTCCGACCAGCCACGGGCGACGGCGCGGAGCTCCCCGGCGAGTGCCGGCGCGATGCGCCCGGCGACGCGGACGTCCTGCTCGCGGTATTCGAGCTCGACGGTGCCGCGCTCGCGGGCCCGGGCGAGGAGCTCGCCGGCCGAGTACGGCACGTGCACGTCGACGTCGACCCAGAGCGACGCGAGCAGGGCCGACAGCTCGGCGCGGAGCGCCTCCAGGCCGTAGCCGGTCCTGGCGCTGACGCTGACGGCTCCGCCGACGACCGGTGCGGGATTGGCGCCGTCACCGGCGACGCGGTCGAGGAGGTCCGCCTTGTTGTAGACGACGAGGCGTGGCTTGTCGCCGGCCCCGAGCTCGTCGAGGACGGCCTGGACCGTCGCGCGGTGCTCGGGCGCGTGGGCATCGGCCGCGTCGACGACCTCCAGGAGGACGTCCGCCCGGTTCACCTCCTCGAGGGTCGCCCGGAACGCGTCGACGAGCTGGTGCGGCAGCTTGTGGATGAACCCGACCGTGTCGGTGATGATCACGGTCTGGCCCTCGCCGAGGCGCACCTGACGGCTCGTCGGGTCGAGCGTCGCGAAGAGCCGGTCCTCGGCCAATGCGACCTCGCTGCCGACGAGGGCGTTGAGCAGCGTCGACTTGCCGGCGTTCGTGTAGCCGACGATGCCGACCGTCGCCCACAGCCGCCGGTCCC
>VBHW01000342.1 GCA_005881055.1 Chloroflexota bacterium | reverse complement strand
CCGTTCCGAGAACCCTGTCAGGGGGGCGTCTCGACGGCGTCCGACAGGATGCGGAAACGTGGCGCGCAGGGACGGGCGCGCGTCAGCAGACCTTATCGACCCGCGGGTCCCGGTTCAACCCTCCGCCGAAGGTTGCGGTGCTTCCCGGCCCCTGCCTATCCTCCGCCGACGGTCAGGGTCGCGACGGGGCTCACGCCAGCAACGCCTGCACCGAGGCCAGAGACGACGAAGTCGTAGGTCCCCGTCTGGACCGGGAACGTGGCGATCCACACTGGACTTCCGTCCATGACCGCCGGCTGCAGATTGGCCTGCTGGACCTGGCCGCCGGGCAGCCAGAACGAGCCCATCGGCTGGAAGCCGGGCGGCGCGGTGAAGATCACCTGCTGCACGCCCGGCTGGGGCGTGCTCGCGTAAAGCAGGTCAATCGGCACGTTACCGACGAGCGGAGGTGGCGTCGGCGGCGGCACTCCGGTCAGCGGGTAGATGCCGATGACCCCGTTCGGACAGAACGACGGCGGCGAGGCAGTCGCACACACCGCGAGGATCGATCCGAGGCTCACCCCACCGTACTTGCCGTCGGTACCCGTGACGGTGCCTGCGTCGGGCGGGATCGACGGTTGGTCGTCGCCGGCCGATGCGTCCGGTGGCGACGGCGCAGGCGTCGGCACGGGCTCCGGCGACGGATTCACGGGCGGCTTCTCACCGCCCTTGTGCGGATAGCCGTCGGCGGGGAGCGCCGGGCTCGACCCGCGGGCAACCGTCCCGCCGGCGAAGGCCCAGGCGGTGACGTAGCGGCCGCCGCCGAAGTCGTACGCCGCGTCGTCGACGATGTTCGCGGGCCACCAGTCGCCGTTGTAGCCGCGCCACGGTCGGCCGATGGGGTCGATGATGTAGTAGGCGGGACCCATCCCATTCGGGCCATTCGGCGTGAACGCGTCGGCGTACATCGCGTGGCCGCCGGTGAAGTTCTTCTGGTTGCGCAGGTCGACCGGGATGCGCCCGTAGTTCACGAGGATGACCGCCCCGGCGCCGGCCCAGAGCAGGGCCCGGAACTGGAGGCTCGAGAGCCAGCCGCGGGCGAAATGGACGCCCCAGCCCCGGAAGACGGCCGTGTCCATGTCGAACAGGTTCGTGCCGCCCGATTTGTCGAATTGGAGCGTCCGCATCTGGGTGCCGGTCGTGACGATGCCGTAGCCGAGCCGGGCGAGCATCGCCCCGGACGCCATGACGCAGTTGACGCCCTGGAGGGGCCCGCCGTCGAACTGGGTGATCGGCGGGATCCGCGGCGGCGACGAGGATGTCCACCACGGGGCCTGGTCCGTGCTGTTCGGCTGCTGGTCCTTGTTGAACGAGACCAACTGGATGACCGACTTCTCGGGCGGCGGCCCGAGGGTCTTCACCGGCTGGCTCGGATCGGGCTGCAGCCCGAATCCCCCGCCCTGGTCCTCCGGCGAGACACCGGGCGCGAGGGTCGCGGCGGGCGACCTCTGCGCGACCAGCGATGCGGTGCCAAACGTCGCACCGGCCATGACGACGGCCGAGATGACGAGCAGACCGAGCGTGCGCAGGGAGATCGTCATGGGCAGCTGACTTCGGTGAGCGGATGTTTGGCCGACGTCCCGGATACGCCACCCGCATCGGTCATCTTCACGTACCACTGCCCGTAGTACGTGCCCTGATCGGGCAGCAGCGGGAAGCCACTATTGGACAGCGGATTGTTCCAGAGGCTTGTGCTGCCATACGTGTTGAGCAGGTTCAGCTTGAGGGAACGCCACCTCGCGTTGCCCGCCTGGGTATATGGCTGATACCAGAACGTGACGCTCACGACCGCGTCGTCGAGATCCCGAACGCTGATGTACTCGCCTTGGGATTGCACCGGGCATGGCGGCGCGCCAGTAACTCCGACCGGCATGGACGACATGTCGTTGTTGAGGTAGGTCGGCGGTAGATTGCAGGCCTTGACGGCCAGCGATTTCGTGCCGCTGGGCGTCCGCGAGGTCAGGCCAGCTGGGCTCGCATCCTTGGCCACGACGTAGTAGGCGAGCATGCCCGCCTTGGTCAGGCCGTCGCTCGAGGTGGAGAGTGTCGCGGACCACGTCGTCCCGCTGCCGTGCGCCATGGCCTTGCTAGCGAACGAGGACGCGCCGGGCTTGCGGAAGAAGAGCGTCACCGAACGGACGCCCTGGGAATCGCTCGCCGAGACGGTGATCCGTACGGTCGTCGGGCCCAGGTTGCACGAGTACTGGGGCGTCACGACGGCATACCTGAGGGTGCTCACCGAGGCCTTGAGGTTGGCGAGGGCCGGCGCGGCGTTCGGGGTCGGGGTGGGCGTGGGCCTCGCCGTCGGTGTGGCGGTGGGCGCGATGGTCGGTGTCGGAGTCGGAGTCGGAGTCGGAGTCGGAGTCGGCGTTGGGGTCGGGGTGGCCGTCGCCTCGGCGGTCGGGGTCGGGGTGGCCGCCGCGACCTCGCAGCCGGC
>VBHW01000337.1 GCA_005881055.1 Chloroflexota bacterium | reverse complement strand
CGATCGACACGGCAGAACTCATCGTGATCAACACATGTGCGATTCGTGAGGCGGCCGAGCAGAAGGTCGTCGGCCGGCAGGGCCATCTCGGCCGGCTCAAGGCGGCGAACCCCGCGCTGCGGATCGTCCTGACGGGCTGCGCCGTGCGCGAGCGGGACCGCACCGGCCTGGCTCGACGGTTCCCGGCCGTCGACCTCTTCCTGCGACCCGACGAGGAGCCCGAGCTCGTCGACCGCCTCGGCCTCGCCTCGGCGCAGGCGCCCATCGGGGCGCCGGGCTCCGGTGACACGGGCGTGTTCGGCGGCCGGGTTGGGACCGCCGGCGCCGTGGGGGCGACGACGATCGTCGGGCGGACGGTCGTGGGTGCGGCGGACCGGCTGCCGGCCACTCGCGCGGGAGCGGTCGCGAGTGGCGCCGTCGCCCGATCGTCAGCGATCAGCGCCTGGCTCCCGATCGTGTACGGCTGCGACAAGACATGCACGTACTGCATCGTCCCGTTCAGCCGCGGGCCGGAGCGCAGCCGACCGTTCGACGACGTCGTCGAGGAGGCCCGGTCGCTCGCTGCGGCCGGCTATCGCGAGGTGACGCTCCTCGGCCAGAACGTGAACTCGTACGGCCACGACCTGCCGGCCGAGCCCCGCTTCGGCCACGTCGCGACGCGGCGCTGGGCCGGGCGACGGCTCGATCTCGACGGGCGGCCCGACCTCGCCGAGCTCCTCCGCGCGATCGACGGCCTGCGGGCGTCTGACGGTGCCCCGGCGATCCCCCGGCTGCGATTCCTCACCTCGCACCCGTGGGACCTCTCGGATCGGCTCGTCTCGGCGATTTCCGAGTGCCCGAGCGTGTGCGAGCACCTCCACCTGCCGGTCCAGTCGGGCGACGACGCGGTCCTCCACCGGATGGGGCGCCAGTACACGATCGAGCACTACCTCGAGCGGCTCGGGGCGATCCGGCGGGCCCTGCCGGGCATCGCGATCTCGACCGACGTGATCGTGGGCTTCTGCGGCGAGACTGAGGGGCAGTTCCGGGCGACCCTCGACCTCCTGCGAGAGGTGCGCTACGACCAGGTCTTCGCCGCGGCGTTCTCGCCACGCCCGGGCACACCGGCGGCGAGGCTCCCGGACGACGTCCCTCCGGCCGAGAAACGGCGCCGGCTCAACGAGCTCCTCGCCGTCCAGGAGGCGATCGGGCTCGAGCGCAACCGCGCCTGGCTCGAGCTGGAGACCGAGGTGCTCGTCGATGCGATCGTCCCGCCGCGCGGCCACGACCACGAGGACGAGGCTGCCCACGAGGGCGCGCATCGGGGCGCACAGGCGCCGACCGGCGATGGCACGGTCCACCTCGCCGGCCGGACGCGCGAGAGCAAGCTCGTCCACCTCAGCGGGGATCCCGCGCTCCTCGGCCGCCTTGTCCGCGCCCGCATCGAGCATGCCGGTCCGTACGCGCTCCGCGGGGTGCCGGTCCAGGCGTGACCTCCGGGAGGCCGCCGCTCCTCGTCATCGCCGGGGCGACGGCGACGGGCAAGACGGGCCTCGCGATCCGCGTCGCGCAGGTACTACGCAATGAGGGCGTCGCGGCCGAGGTCGTCTCGGCCGACTCGCGGCAGGTCTACCGCGGCCTCGACATCGGCACGGCGAAGCCGACGCTCGCCGAGCGCGGCGGCGTGCCGCATCACGGCCTGGATCTCGTCGACCCCGACGTCCGCTACTCGCTCGCGGACTACCTCGCGCATGCGGGAGACGCCCTGGCCGGGATCGGCGCGCGGTCCGGGCTCGCGATCCTCGCCGGCGGCACGGGCCTGTACATCCGCGGCGTCGCCCATGGCATCGCCACGGACGCCCTGCCGTCCGACGCTGCCCTCCGGGTCGAGCTCGAGGATGATCTCGTGCGCCGTGGCCTCGCTGCGCTCGTGGCGCGACTCGAGACGCTCGCGCCGGAGGCCGCCGCACGGGTCGACCGGAGCAATCCGCGGCGCGTCGTCAGGGCACTCGAGATCGCGGAGCTGCGGGGCGACGCCCGACCGCCCACCCCCCGCGGGTACCCGGGTCCCGTCGCCTGGCTCGGCCTCGCCCTCGATAAGGCGACCCATCTCTCATGGATCGAAACGAGAGCGCGCGGACAGTTCGACACGGGGCTCGTCCAGGAGGCCGAGACGCTGCGGCGACGCTATGACCCGGCCCTGCCCGCCTT